>JAFAZC010000188.1 GCA_019239965.1 Kutzneria sp.
CCTCCGTCGAGCGGGGCGGTGACGGCCAGGACTGGGCCACCGTCTCACCGGGTGACGGCACCAGGATGGTCTACCGGCTGGGCGAGATGATCAGAGCGGCTGCCCGCTAGCCGCCACCGGTCACCCGGCGACGAGTCGGGCCAGCGATTCGGCGACACAGGCGGGCTTGGCCTGGCCCTCGATCTCCACGGTCACCACCAGGGTGAGCTGCAGGCCGGTGGGCACCTCGGCGACCTCGGTCAGCACCCCGCGGGCGCGCAGGCGCGAGCCGACGAGCACCGGACTGGGGAAGCGGACCCTGTTCAGTCCGTAGTTCACCACCATCGACAGCCCCTCGACGCGCCAGAGTTGGCCGGTGAACTTGGGCAGCATGCTCAGCGTCAGATGGCCGTGCGCGATGGTGCCCCCGAACGGACCGGCGGTGGCGCGCTCGGTGTCCACATGGATCCACTGGTGATCCTCGGTGGCGTCGGCGAACAGGTTCACCTGTTCCTGGGTGACGGTGTGCCAACCACTGGGCCCCAACTCTGCCCCGACCGCCGCCCTGACCTCGTCCAGATCGGCGAAAACACGCATGCGAGCCTCCACAAGCCTTGGCTGCCCGACACCGCAACCGCTCAAGCGGGCAGGTCGGAAGGGACGGTGACTGAGTCAGTCGCGGGGCCCGCCCGCCACATAGATGACCTGGCCGGACACGAACCCTGCCCCCTCGCTGACCAGGAACGACGCGGTGTGGGCGATGTCGTCGGGCTGGCCGACCCTGCCGACCGGGATCTGCTGTGCGGCCGCCTTCTGGAAGTCCTCGAAACTCATCCCGAGCCGCTCAGCGGTCGCCGCGGTCATCTCGGTGGCGATGAATCCCGGCGCGATGGCGTTGACCGTGACACCAAACTTGCCGAGCTCGATGGCCAGTGTCTTGGTGAAGCCCTGCAGCCCGGCCTTGGCCGCCGCGTAGTTGGCCTGGCCGCGGTTGCCGAGCGCGGAGGTGCTCGACAGGTTGACGATGCGACCCCACTTCGCCTCGGTCATGTACGCCTGCGCGGCCCGGCTCATCAGGAACGAACCGCGCAGGTGCACGCCGATCACCGCGTCCCAGTCCCGCTCGGTCATCTTGAACAGCAGGTTGTCCCTGGTGATCCCGGCGTTGTTGACCAGGACGGTCGGACCGCCCAGTTCCCCGGCGACCCGGTCGACCGCGGCCCGCACGGCATCGGCGTCACTGACATCGGCGCCGATGCCGATCGCCCGCCCGCCGGCCGAGGAGATGGCTGACACGGTTGTCGCGGTGGCCGTCGCGTCAAGGTCGACAACGGCGACCGCCATGCCGTCAGCGGCGAGCCGCCGCGCGACGGCGGCACCGATTCCCCGTGCCGCTCCGGTGACGATCGCGACTCGGCGAGTGGTCTCGGGCACGAACTCCTCCTCTGGCTACTCCGGCGCGGGGATTGCTCCGCACTGGCGAGACCGGGCGACTGGGACAAGCCGACACCGGCACCGAGGGGCGAGCGTACCGACCGGACGGTATGTTGACTAGCGGGCACGACAAGACGGCGCACGTCGAGGAGACGCGGCACGGGGCCACGCCTTGAGCGGCGAGTGTCAGGGGGCCAAATCCGGCAGCGGATAGTTGCCGCGAGTGTCCGGCGGTGCGAGCAGCATGCACGTCACACAGGGCGCGCTCCGCGCGTCGTCGATCAGCTCGGCCTGCCCCGGCGCGATCCGCCGGCCGCAGTAGGCGCGCAGGGAGGTCGGGATCGTGCCAGGTGAGGGCAGCGGAAACAGGTGGCAGGTCCGCTCGCGTTTACCGCGGGCGAACTCCGGCTTGAGCCGGGCCATGACGATCTCCATCATCCCCCTTGCGGCGATGCGGATGGAAGCGTTTTCCCGCGCCCTGTCGACGCCACGGATGTCTGAGGGCTACCGAACGTGTGCCTGCGGACGCGTAGGGTCGAGGGTAGACAGGGATGCGGAACGCGTCAACGATGGTTGACGCTTCAGCTAGTTCGGCGCGACGCCGAGGAGGCGGCCAGTGGACAACCCGCGTGACGCCGAGTCGTCGATCTTCGGCGCGCTGGCCGACCCCAGCCGCAGAACCCTGTTGCGGCTGCTGTCCGAACGCGGCGAACTGGCCGCCTCCGAGCTGGCCGCGGCCTTCGACACAATCGGTCGTACCGCGGTGTCCACGCACCTGCGGGTGCTGCGCGACGCGGGGTTGGTGCGGGAGCGCAGGCAGGGCAGGTTCCGCTACTACTCGCTGTGCGCCGAGCCGGTCGCCGACGTGGTGGCCTTGCTGGCCGACCTGTACCGGCTCCCGCCACCGGGGCGGACAGTCTGCGCGTCACCGCGAACCGGCGCCCGTCGGGCGGCGCCTCAGGCGTGACGATCGAGGTCTGGTAGCCTTGAGCCAGCGACCAGCCCCGTACCTGCGGGGCGGCAAGTGGAGCCCCGCTCCCACCCGGCGCCTACCGCGGCCGCCGGGTCCGGTCCTCCTGCGTCAAGCGGGAGAGCGCTCGGCGCCGAGGCGTCGGGTGATCGGTGTGGTGCGGGCCTCATCTCGTCTCGGGACAGATGAGGCCCTTGTCGTTCCTGGCGCGATGACCAGCGAAGGACGTGCATGACAGCTCCCTCTAGTCGGGACCGCGGCGGACCGGCCGCGACCTCCGAGGCGCGCATCAACGACCGCATCCGGGTGCCGGAGGTCCGATTGGTCGGGCCGAATGGTGAGCAGGTGGGGATCGTCCGTATCGAGGACGCCCTTCGGCTCGCCGTGGAGGCGGACCTCGATCTGGTCGAGGTCGCTCCGCAGGCTCGCCCGCCGGTCTGCAAGCTCATGGACTACGGCAAGTTCAAGTACGAGAGTGCGCAGAAGGCCCGCGAGTCCCGCCGCAACCAGCAGCTCACGGTCATCAAGGAGCAGAAGCTCCGCCCCAAGATCGACTCCCATGACTACGAGACGAAGAAGAACCATGTGGTCCGCTTCCTCGAGCACGGGCACAAGGTCAAGGTGACGATCATGTTCCGCGGACGGGAGCAGTCCCGGCCCGAACTGGGGTACCGGCTGTTGCAGCGGCTGGCGGACGACATCGCGCAGCTGGGCTTCGTGGAGTCGAGCCCGAAGCAGGACGGCCGCAACATGATCATGGTGCTGGCTCCGCACAAGAGCGCGAAGACCAGGCCGGTCAAGGCGACTGCTTCCGGAGCGAAGGACCAGCAGCCCGGCCCGGAGTGAGGCCGCCAGGACCCGTCACTTTCGACGACGCACAATTTTCGCGACGCGCACACCGCCCCGGTGCGGTGTGCGCGGACCAGGACGAGGACGACGATGCCCAAGAACAAGTCCCACAGCGGGACGGCCAAGCGCGTGAAGGTCACCGGCAGCGGCAAACTGCTGCGGGAGAAGGCCGGCAAGCGCCACCTGCTGGAGAAGAAGTCAAGCAAGCTGACCCGCCGCCTGTCCGGTACGACCGAGATCGCCAAGAGCGACGTCGGCCGGATCAAGAAACTCCTCGGCCGCTGATTCGCGCCCGACTCTTCCAGGCCACCCGGTGGGCTTCCCAGCCCCCCATGAGATCGACAGGATGGACCCGTGGCACGCGTCAAGCGGGCGGTCAACGCCCACAAGAAGCGCCGAGCGACGCTTGAACTGGCCAGCGGCTACCGCGGCCAGCGTTCTCGGCTCTACCGCAAAGCCAAGGAGCAGGTGCTCCACTCGCTCAACTACGCCTACCGGGACCGCAGGGCCCGCAAGGGCGACTTCCGACAGCTGTGGATCACCCGCATCAACGCGGCGGCGCGGCTGAACGGCCTGACCTACAACCGGTTCATCCAGGGCCTCAAGGGCGCCGGTGTCGAGGTCGACCGCAAGATTCTCGCCGAGCTCGCGGTCAACGACGCGCCGGCGTTCGCGGCGCTGGTCGAGCTGGCCCGTCAGCACGTCCCCGCCACCGGCGACGAGGCCTGAGCACGGTGTCGCAGCCCGGGGCGGTTCCGTTCACCGAACGGACGCCCCGGATCGCCGCCGCCCGGCGGCTGACCCGCCGGTCCGGGCGCAACCGCAACGGATGCTTCCTCGCCGAAGGCGTGCAGGCCGTCCGCGAGGCACTCGACCTGGCCAGGCTCCGGCGGGGCGGGGTGGTCCGCGAGCTGTTCAGCACGGCGACCGCCGCCGATCGCAATCCGGAACTGTTGTCCGCGGCCGCCGAGCTGGGTGTTCCGGTCAGCCAAGTCACTGACCGGGCCGCCGAAAGCCTGTCCGAGACGGTGTCACCACAGGGCCTGGTCGCCGTGTGCGACCAGATCGACGTGCCGATGGCGCAGGTGTTGGCGCCTACGCCGAGGCTGGTCGCCGTGCTGGTCGGGGTGTCCGATCCCGGCAACGCCGGCACGGTGGTGCGGGTGGCCGACGCCGCCGGCGCCGACGCGGTGCTCTTTACCGGTGACACCGTCGATCCGTACAACGGAAAGTGCGTGCGCGCCTCAGCCGGCAGCCTGTTCCATGTACCACTGTGCCGGTCCCGGTCGGCCGACGAGGTCTTCGCCGCCTGCCGTGCCGCTGGCCTCGGACTGGTGGCGGCGGACGCGGGTGCCAGCGGTGACGTGGACAGCGCCGTGGCCTGCGGTGCGCTCGACGGGCCGACCGCGTGGGTGTTCGGCAGCGAGGCACACGGACTGCCCGAGCACGTTCGGTCCGAAGTAGATGATGTGCTTCGGGTGCCGATATACGGCAGGGCGGAGAGCCTGAACCTGGCGACGGCCGCCGCGGTGTGCCTGTACGCCAGCGCGCGAGCCCACCGGCCCGGTTGACTGGTCAGGCACGGGTAACGGATCGGCCGACCGCTGCCGAAAACAATTCATGTGATCCCTTATGATCGGTGGGACGACGTGGGCGCTGGGGAGCCCACCGCGCGAGGCCGGTCTCATCCCTCAGGAGCAGTCAGGCGACCATGTCCGCAGCGAACGACCCCTACGATCCCAAGCAGGTCGCGGCCCTGTCCCCCGACGTGCTCGGGGCGGCCGTGGAACGGGCCAGCGAGGAGTTCGCCGGTGCGGTGGACCTGGACACGCTCAGCGCGACGAAACCGGCGCACCTCGGCGACAAGTCCGCACTGCTGGTCGCCCGCCGCGAGATCGGTGCGCTGCCGCCCGCGGCACGCGCCGAGGCCGGCAAGCGGGTCAACCAGGCGCAACAGGAGATCCGAGCCGCCTTCGATGCCCGCCGCGCCCAGTTGGAAGCCGAACGCGCTGAGCGGGTGCTTCGCGAGGAGACCGTGGATGTCACCCTGCCCTTCGACCGGGTGGGAAAGGGTGCCCGGCATCCGGTCACCACGCTCGCCGAACGGATCTCTGACGTGTTCATCGGCATGGGCTACGAGATCGCCGAGGGACCGGAACTGGAGGCCGAGTGGTTCACCCTCGACGCGTTGAACTTCCGAAAGGACCATGCGGCCGACGCCATTCGGGACGGCTTCCACGTCGCGCCGGAGGGCTGTGGGCTGGTGCTGCGCACACACACCTCGCCGGTGCAGATCCGCGTGCTGTTGGAACGCGACCTCCCCGTCTACGTGGTGTGTCCGGGCCGGACGTATCGGACCGACGCACTGGATGCCACCCACTCCCCGGTGTTCCACCAGGTCGAAGGTCTCGTGGTGGACAAGGGAATCACCATGGCGCACCTGAAGGGAACACTGGACGCGTTCGCCCGCGCGATGTTCGGCGAGGACTCGCGGACCCGGCTGCGGCCGTCGTTCTTCCCGTTCACCGAGCCCTCGGCCGAGGTGGACGTGTGGTTTGCCGAGCGCGAGGGCGGCGCGGGGTGGGTGGAATGGGGTGGCTGCGGCATGGTGGACCCCAACGTGTTGCGCGCCTGCGGGATCGACCCCGAGACGCACTCCGGCTTCGCCTTCGGCATGGGCATCGAGCGGACCCTGCAGTTTCGCAATGCGATTGCCGACATGCGCGACATGGTCGAGGGTGATGTCCGCTTCACCGTGCCGTTCGGAACGGAGGCGTAGGTCCGGTGCGCATTCCCGTCAGCTGGCTCACCGAGAACCTCACCTTTCCCGAACCGAGGTCGCCAGAGGAGATCGCCGAGGCGCTGACCGGCGTCGGCCACCAGGTCGGGGAGGTGCGCCGGATCGGCCCCGTGTCCGGGCCCGTCGTTGTCGGCCTCGTCGTGGAGGTCGAGGAGCTCACCGGCTTCAAGAAGCCGATCCGGTACTGCAAGGTCGAGGTTGACGAGGACCGCGTCCAACCCATTGTCTGTGGTGCGACCAACTTCACCGAGGGCGATCTGGTGGTGGTCGCGTTGCCGGGCGCCGTGCTGCCGGGCGGCTTCGCGATCTCGGCCCGCAAGACCTACGGCCGGCTCAGCGAGGGCATGATCTGCTCCGCGGCCGAGCTTGGCCTCGGTGACGACCAGGGTGGAATTCTGGTGCTGCCCAACGGCATCGCCTCGCCCGGCGATGACGCGACGGAGTCGGTGCTCGGTCTGGACGACGCCGTGCTGGAGATGGAGATCACGGCCGACCGCGGGTATGCCCTGTCGGTCCGCGGCCTCGGCAGGGACCTGGCCTGCGCCCTCGACCTCCCGGTGCACGATCTGGTGGCGGCGGTGGACGTGCCGCCGGCGGAGGGAGATGTCTGGCCGGTCGAGGTGGTCGACGAGCGGGGCTGCCGGCGCTTCACGGCACGCAGGGTCATCGGGGTCGATCCCACCGCGCCGACACCGTGGTGGATCCGCCGACGGCTGATGCTCGCCGGTGTCCGGTCGATCTCCCTTCCCGTCGACATCACCAACTACGTGATGCTGGAGACCGGCCAGCCGCTGCACGCCTTCGATGCGGCGAAGCTGCGGGGAAAACTGGTCGTGCGCAGGGCAGAGGCCGGTGAAACTCTGTCCACTTTGGATGGTGTGGAGCGGTCGCTGGACACCGGGGACCTCATCATCTGCGACGATACCGGCCCGATCTCCCTCGCCGGCACAATGGGCGGTGCGAGCACCGAGGTGGGGCCGAGGACCACCGACATTCTGTTGGAGGCGGCCAACTGGGAGCCTTCCTCGATCGCGCGGACCGCGCGCCGCCACAGGCTGCCCAGCGAGGCATCCCGGCGTTTCGAGCGCGGAGTCGATCCCGCCGTGACCGCCGCGGCCCTCGAGCGGGCTGCCAAGCTGCTGGACACCTACGGCGACGGCCACATTCACCCCGGCCGCACCGATGTCGGGGATCCCGTGCTTCCCGCGCCCATGACGATGCCGATCGACCTGCCGGACCGGGTCGCCGGAGTGAACTACGCCCGCGGTGTCACCGCCCGCCGACTCGGCCAGATCGGCTGCGGAATCGAGGTCGGCACCAGCGAGGACGGCGTCCCGGTCGTGACCGCGACGCCGCCGTCGTGGCGGCCGGACCTGCTCCGGCCGGCCGACCTGGCGGAGGAGGTGCTGCGGCTGGAGGGGTACCACACGATTCCCTCCACGCTGCCGCCCGCGCCGCCGGGACACGGCCTGACCAGGGCGCAGCGGATGCGCCGCGCGGCCTCCCGCGCGCTGGCCGAAGCCGGCTACGTCGAGGTCCTGCCGTTCCCGTTCGTCGCCGAGACGGTGTGGGACGACTTCGGGTTGGACGAGGACGACGTCCGTCGGCGCACGGTGCGGGTGCTGAACCCGCTCGAGGCCGACCACGCCCAGCTAGCCACCACCCTGCTGCCCGGGTTGCTGGACACCCTGCGGCGCAACGTCGCGCGCGGTCACCGCGACCTGGCGCTGTTCCATATCGGGCAGGTGACACGGCCAGGGCCCGACCGGGCGCCCGTGCCCGAGGTGAGCGTCACGGCCCGTCCCACCGACGCCGAACTGGCCGCACTGGCCGCGTCGCTGCCGGCCCAGCCGGCGCATGTCGGTGCCGTGCTCGCCGGGAACCGGGAAGTGCCCGGTTGGTGGGGTGCCGGTCGTGAGGCCAGTTGGGCCGACGCGGTGCAGGCGGCGAAGACGGTGGCGCGGGCCTACGGTGTCGAACTGATCGTTGCCGCCGCCGGCCTGGCGCCATGGCACCCGGGCCGATGCGCGGAGCTGCGTGTTGGCGAGCAGCTGGTGGGCCATGC
Source organism: Kutzneria sp. (assembly GCA_019239965.1). GTDB lineage: Bacteria > Actinomycetota > Actinomycetes > Mycobacteriales > Pseudonocardiaceae > Kutzneria. Next base: position 8,098 of record JAFAZC010000188.1, read on the forward strand.
CGGTGAGCTGCATCCGCGTGTCGTCGACACGCTTGGGTTGCCGAAGCGAACCTGCGCGATGGAGCTGGATCTCGACCTGTTGCCGCTGACCGAGCACAGGCCGGCACCCCCCATCTCGCCGTACCCACCGGTGCTGCTAGACGTGGCGCTGGTCGTCGATTCGCACGTGCCGGCCGAGACGGTGGCGGACGCGCTGCGCCAGGGTGGCGGTGACCTGCTCGAGGACGCACGCCTGTTCGACGTCTACACCGGCGCTCAGGTCGGCCCTGGCAAGCGTTCGCTGGCGTACGCGCTGCGGTTCCGCGCGCCGGACCGCACGCTGACCGTCGAGGACGCGGTCGTCGCCAGGGACGCCGCCGTTGCCGCTGCCGCCGACCGGTGCGGGGCCACTCTCCGAGGCTGATCCGTCATTGGCGTCCGCACGGTCGGCTGCTGGACGATTGGCGTCCAGCAGCGTAGACAGGGCACATGGTGGACCCTGTGGTGCCAGGTCGGATACGCCCCAGCAGACGAGGTTTCCTCGCGGCCTCGGTTGCCGCGGCGGGCGCCGTTGCCGCGCCTGCCGCGAACGCTGTTGCGACGCCCGAGGTGGCGAGCCCCTGGCCGGACGGTCCCGGTCAGCATGTGCGCACGCAGGAACCGGACCGTGAACTGCGTGCACTGCTCGGTGAGCTTGACGCCGGGCGGATCGAGGCCACAGTGCGTCGTCTCGTGGCCTTCGGTACTCGGCACACTCTGTCCAGCCAGACTGATCCCGAGCGTGGCGTCGGCGCGGCACGCGACTGGATTCTGGCGCGGATGCGGGACATCGCGGCCACCTCCGGTGGCGCCATGACCGTGCAGGCACAGGCGTTCGTGCAGCAGCCGACCGACAGGATTCCGGTGCCCACCACGATCACCAACGCGGTGGCCACCCTGCGCGGTTCGACCGCGCCGGAGCGTGTCTACGTCGTGTCCGGCCACTACGACTCCCGGGTCAGTGACGTCATGAATGCCACGAGCGATGCTCCCGGTGCCGATGATGACGCCTCCGGTGTCGCGGTCGTGCTCGAACTGGCCAGGGTCTTCGCATCCCGACGCCCCGAGGCGACGATCGTGTTCGCGGCGGTGGCCGGCGAGGAACAGGGACTCTACGGCGCCGCGCACATGGCCCAACAGTTCACCGCCGCCGGGACCGACGTGCAGGCCATGTTCACCAACGACATCGTGGGTACTCCGACCGCGGAGGACGGTACCCGGGACCCCTACACGGTCCGATTGTTCGCCGAGGGCGTGCCAAGTTCGGAGACACCGGCGCAGGCGGCCATTCGGCAGGCGGTGGGTGGTGAGACCGACTCGCCGAGCCGCCAGCTCGCCAGGTTCGTCGCCGACGTCGCGTCCAATCCGGCCACCGGGATGGCGGTGCGGGTGATCTACCGGCGCGATCGATACGGGCGGGGCGGGGACCACATCCCGTTTCTGCAGCGGGGTTTCCCCGCGGGACGTTTCACCGAACCGCACGAGAACTTCGCCCACCAGCACCAGGATGTCCGGGTCGAGGCAGGCGTGCGGTACGGCGACCTTGTCGAGTTCTGCGACTTCTCCTACATCGTGCGGGTGGCGAAGGTCAACGCGGCGGCGTTGTGGTCGTTGGCCGCCGCACCGGGTACCCCGAAGGGGGTGGTGATCCACGACGAGCGACTCACCAATGCCACCGAGCTGTCATGGCGGCGTGGCGACGAACCGGACCTCGCCGGCTACGAGGTCGTGTGGCGGCCGACCATGGAGCCGGACTGGACACATGTCATCTGGGTTGGGGACGTCATCGGCCACACGGTCGCGCTGTCCAAGGACAATGCCTTCTTCGGTGTCCGTGCGGTGGATCATGCCGGCCACCGCAGCCCGGTGGCTTTTCCGGCTCCACTGTCGTGACGGTGGTTCCCGTCAGCCGGCGCGATACTGTTGCGGGCTGACGCCCTTGGCTCGCTTGAACGCCGTGCTCAGCGCGAAGGCGCTGCCGTAGCCGACCTGCCGTGCTACGGCGCTGATGGTGGCGTCGGTCTCCCGCAACAGGTCGGCCGCGATGGCCAACCGCCATCCCGCGAGGAACCTCATCGGCGGCTCGCCGACGAGTTCG
>JAFAZC010000189.1 GCA_019239965.1 Kutzneria sp.
AGCGGCTCGACGAGGCGGGCCTGCCGGCCTACGTCGAGGCAAGCAGCACTCGTTCGCGGGCGCTGTACCTACGGCACGGCTACCGGCCGCACGGTGAGCCCTTCTCCCCTGTCGACGGGGGGCCGCCGCTGTGGCCGCTGTGGCGCCAGCCCGCGTCCGGGTGACGGTTGACTGCGTGCCGAAACGCTGGATGACCACAAGTCGATGAGATGAGCCCGACTGACCGCGCACTGAGGGTCGTACTCGGTCTGAGCTGACGGCTACTCAGCCCGTGATGACCAGTGGAACCCCGCCGGCGACAAGGCGCCAGTCCACGCTCGCGAACGTGGACGGGTCGATCTCCCCGGCCGCCTTGGCCCAGTCGATCAGGAGCTGACGGATGTCCTGCTGCCGGTTGTGCAGCACCTGGGCCTTGGCCACGTACGGGAATCCCCCGCCGCCAGACTGGCGGTAGTTGTTCACGGCGACGGCGAACTGCTGGTCGGCGGCAAGGGGTTTACCAGCGTAGGCGAGGCCGACGATCCGTTGTCCGACCGGCTTGGTCAGATCGATGTCGTAGCTCAGCGGCGCGTCCAGCCCGGCGACGACGTCGTAGTTGTAGTCCGGGGTGCCGCCAGGCGATGTCGTGGTCGGCGCGTTGGTCACCTTGTCAGCCGGGTACGTTCCCGGCCCGGGCACGCCGGCGAAGTACTGCGCGGAGGTCTCCAGGTAGTCCTTGATCTGCGCGCCGGTCATCCGCACACCGAGCAGTGTGTTGTCGTAGATGTACAGGCCGGCCACATCGCGGATGGACACCTGTCCCGCCGGGATCGCCGCGTCCCGGTTGAACGGCGCCGCGACCGACAGCACCGGCAGCGCCGCGTCGGGCGTGCCGGCGAGGCCCTGTTTGACCGCGTCCGCCTGGACGTGGTTGATGAAGTCCAGCGCGGGCACGTCCTGGTAGCGGGCGGCCGCAGCGGACATCGCCTGCTTGCACGTGGCGACCGGTGCGTTGACGTAGCCGACCACCAGGTCGTGATCGGCCTTGAGCAGCCGGACGATGTCCGGGTCCTCGGGCACGGTGTTGGAGTTGAGCACCTGGGAACCGATCTGGTCCACCCGCCAACCGCCAAACGGCGACCAGGACAGGTCGACGTCGATGAGGCTGAGCCGTTCGCCGAAGCACAGCGGCTCGGTCAGCACGACCTGCCGCCCGGTGGCCTTGTTGGCCACCAACCGCTGCGGGATCTCCACGTGCGCGTGTCCGACCAGGATCGCGTCGATGCCGGGCACCTGCTCGGCAACGAGCGACGAGGCGTTCTCCGGGTACGGCAGCGCGTCACCGTAGGAGGAAGACGTGTCGGCGCCGGAGTGCGCGGCGACGATGACGACGTCGGCACCGGCGCGGCGCAGCCGCGGCACCCAGACCTTGGCCTGCTCGACGAGACCAGGGAAGGTCATCGCACCTGCCACGTTGGCCTTGTCCCAGATGGCGATGCCCGGATTGGTCAGACCGAGGATGCCCACCCGCAGCGGCGGCGCGTCGTCGGGGAACACCGTCTTGATCACGTACGGCCGGAACGCGGGTCGGCCGGTGTCCGCGTCGAGCGCGTTGGCGGCGAGCAGCGGAAAGTTCAGTTGCTCCTCGAAGGCACGCAACAGCGGGATCCCATAGTTGAACTCGTGGTTGCCGACCGCGGCCGCCTCAAATCCCATGGCGTTCATCGCCGAGGCCATCGGGTGGATCCGCTGCTGGTTGATCGGGGCCACCTTGGCGAAGTAGTAGGCCAGCGGGGTGCCCTGGATGGTGTCGCCAGCGTCGATCAGCAGCGTGCGGCCTCTGCCCCGGTCACCGCGGACCGCGTCGACCAGCGTGGCGATCTTGGCGAGGCCGACGTCGTTGTGCTTGGCGTCGTCGTACTCGGTGTTGGCGTAGTAGTCCCAGTTGAACACGTGACCGTGCAGGTCGGTGGTGCCCATCACGGCTAACCGGAACGGCCGACGTTCCGGATCGGTCGCGGCCGTGGCGGGGGTCGCGGTGAATCCAGCTGCGGCGAGGACGGCCGCGGCGCCTCCAGCGAGAACGACGCGACGGGGCAGGGTCGACACTACGGACTCCTCGGTGCGGTGGCGGCGTTCGTCGGACGGGCCGCCCGTCGTCAGGCTGGACGACGGGCCAGCGGACAAAACATAGCGCCCGTGCCGTGCCGAGGGGGCCACAATCGAGCTCCGGGCCCGGCGGCGGACAGTTGTGTCCACATGGGGACCGGCAACCGAGACGGTAGTTGCCCGCGCGACTCCTGCGTCAACAGGCGTGGCGTTCCTGGTCCAGTCGTTCGAGCAGCCAGGAGCGCGCCATGGTCGACATGGGCAGATGACGGTCGCAAGCCAGTCCCTGCAGCTCAGCGAACTGCTCATCGGTGAGTCGGACATTGAACATTCGGCTGGGGCGGTTCGGCCGGACAATACGTGTGCCTGGCGGGTAGGGGCCAGTGGTGTCAGCTTCGGCTTCGAGTGCGCGGGCGTCGGCGCGTGCGGTTTGCTCGTCAAGCTTCTTTGTCATCGGACACCGCTTCCGGTAGGTAACAAGATCACGTCCGCTGGCCGGCCAGGCGTTCATGCCGTGCAGTTCGCCATCGAGGTCGCGGTAGGCGATCACCACAAGTACCCGCTCCGCTGAAGCGGAGTAACCGATAAACCCCGAGGCCTGGATCGCGAGCCGGGTACGGAGACAGCTCGACAAGGTGTTCATCGGCCATCACCTCGTCCGCCCACAACAGTTCCACATATCGAATTGTAAGTCATCGTCTTACGGCGATATGACCGCCTGCTGGCCCTCAACAGGCATGTCGTCGCCCTTATTCAACCATGAGGTTGCATAAGGGCGCGCGGGACGCTACCGTATACAACCATCAGGTTGAATACGGAGGTGACGCGGTGACTGATCGGCTCACAGCGGTGTTCGCGGCGTTGGCCGATCCAGTACGGCGCGACATCGTGGCGCGGCTGGCGGGCGGTGACGCGACGGTCAACGAGTTGGCCAAGCCGTACCAGATCAGCGTGCAGGCGGTGTCCAAGCATCTGAAGGTGTTGGAAACCGCGGGGCTGGTCAGCCGGCGGCGTGACGCGCAGCGTCGCCCCTGCCACCTGGAGGCCGAGGTGTTCGACCTGATGACCAAGTGGATCGAGCGCTACCGGCGTGCGGCGGAGGAACGCCACAGCCGCCTGGATGCCGTGCTCGCTTGCATGCACACCGAACCGTCCCCGAACACGGGGCCAGATCACACAGGAGCAGCATCATGACCACCACCACACCCCGAACCCATCTCGAGGCCGACCCCGCGCTGCCGACCATTCGCATCGTCCGCGACTTCGATGCTCCACCCGAGCGGGTCTACCGTGCCTACACTGACCCGACGCTGGTGCGGCAGTGGCTCGGACCCAAGGACACGCCAACCCACATCGAGCACTGGGACGCGCGCACCGGAGGGAATTACCGCTACTCCTCGTGGCGGGACGGCGAGAAGATCGCCTCCTTCTACGGCTCCTTCCATGAGCTGCGCCCCGACCAGCGGCTGGTGCAGACCTTCACCTACGAAGGCGCTCCCGACTGCGTCGCCCTGGAGACCGTCACCTTCGACGACCTCGGCGATGGCCGCACCCGGGTCACCACCCTCTCGGTGGTCGAGAGCCTGCAGATCCGCGACGCCATCATCGCCAGCGGGATGGAACGCGGCGTCGTCGAGGGCCACGAGCAACTCGACGCGCTACTCGCCGCGGAATAGGTCCGTTCCCATCACCAGGGACGGCGCAGCAGCGAACAGAACATGGCGTCCGTGCCATGCCGATGGGGCCACAGCTGGACCGCGGGCCCGGCACCGAGATCGGGCACGCCGGGAAAGAACTCCCTGCCGTCAAGCGGTTGCGCGTAGCCACGCCGGGTCACCTCGGACACCACGCCGACGGTCTCGCGTAGGTGCGGCGAGCAGACCACGTAGCCGACGACCCCGCCGGGCCGCACCAGCTTCAGCGCGGCGAGCAACAGTTCACGTTGCAGCTTGGCAAGGTCGGCGACGTCGGAGGGCTGGCGCCGCCAGCGGGCTTCCGGCCGGCGCCGCAGTGCCCCGAGCCCCGTGCAGGGGGCGTCGACGAGCACCCGGTCGTAGCTGGCCTCCGCGAGGCCGGACGCGCGTCCGTCGCCGACATGGACGGCGACCGGAAGGCCCTTGGTGCTGGCACGCACGAGCTCGGCGCGGTGCGGCGCCTTTTCCACGGCGTCAAGGGTCGCACCCGACAGGGCCGCGAGAGCCCCGAGCAGCGCGGCCTTGCCGCCGGGGCCCGCGCACAGGTCCAGCCACCGCAGGTCGGCGCCGGCCAGCGGCACCCGGGTGAGCGCCAGTGCGCACAGCTGGCTGCCCTCGTCCTGGACGGCGGCCAGCCGCTCCCGTATCGGATCGAGGTCGCCTGGATCACCGGCGCCGGGCTCGAGGTGCACGCCGTACGGCGAGTACGGCGCCACCTCCCCGCCGGTCATGGCTGCCAGCTCCTCGCCGCTCACCTCGCCGGGCCGGGCGGCGAGGTGCACGGCGGGCCGGGCGTCGTCGGCACGCAGCGCCGCGGCGAGCTCGTCGGCGGTGTCGCCGAGGGCGTCCGCGAACGCCTGGACGATCCACCGGGGGTGGGCGGTGGCCAGCGCGAGCCGGTCGATCGGATCCCGCGTCGCGGGCGGCGCGATGTGGTCGACCCAGGCAGCCTCGTCCCGCTCGGCGACCTTGCGCAGCACGGCGTTGACGAAGCCGGCTGGACCGGATCCGTGGTCAGCGCGCACCAAGTCCACTGTGGACGCGACGGCGGCGTGGGAAGGAATCCTGGTGCGCAGTAGCTGGTATGCGCCGAGTCGCATCGCGTCGAGCAATCCTCCGTCTACTTCGGACAATGGACGGTCCGAGCAGGCGGCGAGGATCTCGTCGAGTAGACCCCGCGCACGGGCGGCGCCGTAGGCCAGTTCGGTCGCCAGCCCCGCGTCGCGACCGGTGATCCCCCGCTCGCGCAGGAGTTTCGGCAACACGAGGTTGGCGTAGGCGTCCCGCTCCCGGACGGCCCGCAGCGTGTCCAGCGCGGCCTCGCGGGCCGGATCGTCCTGCGGCGGCCGCTCGGGACCACGACGCCGGGCCGGGGGATGCTGACGTTCCGGCCGGGATGGCCGCCGCCGTGGGCCTGTCCGCTCGGTCACGCCAACCGCTCCCCCGCGTCGAGACGGGCGCCGCGGGACCAGTCCTGCGCGGCCGTCATCCTCTTTCCCGGAGCCTGCACCTGGCTGAGACCGACCGCCGAGGTGGCGGTGCCGACCATCACTCGGCCCCGATCGACACGAACCTCCCCAGGCGACAGACCGGTCACCTCCGAGGGCCACACCGGTCCCAGTTTGAGTCGCTCGCCGCGAAACATCGCCCATGCCCCCGGTTCCGGGGTCACGGCCCGAGAAAGCCGGCTCACCGCCGATGCCGGGGCCGTGAAGTCGAGGCGGGCGTCGGCCACAGTGATCTTGCCGGCATAGCTGACCCCGTTGGTCGGCTGGTCGACCGCGACCGCGGTACCGTCCTCGATACCGTCCATGGTGTCCGCGAGCAGACCGGCACCGGCCACCGCGAGCCGGTCGAGCAGATCTCCGGCGGTGTCGCGGTCGCCGATCGGCTCGGTGACGGTGCCGAACACCGGGCCCGCGTCCAGTTCCCGCACGATCCGGAACACACTGGCCCCGGTGACCTCGTCGCCGTTGCGCACGGCCGCCTGAACGGGGGCGGCGCCACGCCACGCCGGCAGCAGCGAGAAGTGCAGGTTGACCCAGCCGTGCCGGGCAATGTCCAGGGCGCGTTGCGGCAGCAGTGCCCCGTAGGCCACCACCGGACAGCAGTCCGGGGCCAGCCCGCGTAGCCGGTCGAGGAACTCGGCGTCCCCGGCCCTCGGCGGGGTGAGGACCTCGATGCCGTGCTCGTCGGCGAGCGCGGCCACCGGGGACCGCACCAGCCGGCGACCGCGGCCGGCCGGCGCGTCCGGCCTGGTCACCACGGCCACGACCTGATGCCGAGGCGAGGCGATTAGCGCGCGGAGCGAGGGCAGCGCCGCGTCGGGCGTGCCGGCGAAGACCAGCCGCATCAGCGGCCACCACCGAACAGCGGATGCGGGTCCTGCTTGATCACGGGCATCGCGCCGGCGAACCAGTCGGCCTCACGGATAGCCTTCATCGCCTCCTTGCGGGTGGCGGCGTCGAGACGATCGAGGAACAGCACGCCGTCCAGATGGTCGGTCTCATGCTGGATGCAGCGTGCCAACAGGTCGGTGCCCTCGATCTCGATCGGCTCACCGTGCACGGTCCAGCCCCTGGCCACCACCTGACGGTGCCGGCGGCAGTCCCAGGACATGCCGGGGATCGACAGACAGCCCTCCTCGCCGTCCTGGAACTCCTCGCCGACGACGTCGACGACGGGATTGACCAGATGCCCCGCGAAACCGTCGCAGTGGTAGGTGAACACACGCAGCCCGACCCCCAGCTGCGGCGCGGCCAGACCTGCGCCTGCCTTGTCCTCCATGGTGTCCCAGAGGTCCTTGACGAGGCCCTTGAGTTCCTTGTCGAAGTCGACGACCTCGGCGGCGCGGGTGCGCAGCACCGGATCGCCGAAGAGCCGGATCGGCTGGACGGTCACATCTCTCCCCTGCCAGGACGCGGACGGGCCGATCCAGTCTAGGCGGCCGCGAAATCGGTCGGGACGGGACGCAACGCCCTGGCCGGATGCGGCCACCTCAGACCGTGAACCACGAACCGTCCTCGCCGGCTTGCTGACGGCCTAGCCGGCCGTCGTTCGCAGGTTTCGACCTGAACTCCTCCACACACCTCTGGGGATTTCCGTGCTGCCCTTACGCGTCGGTCTCGCACGCCCCGCGGTCATCCTCGGATGCGCGGTCCTCGCCGGCATGATCGCCCTGTACGCCTACCTGGGATTCGCCTCTGGCGGGCTGTTCGACCTGGAGGTCTACCGAGTCGGTGCCCGCACCTGGCTCGCCGGCGGGGACCTGTATGGGCGACTGTGGATCGATTTCATCGGCATCACCCTGCCCTTCACCTATCCGCCTGTCGCGGCCGTGCTGTTCGCTCCGCTCGGCTGGCTGTCGCGCACGGCGGCGTCCTACGTCATGACAGGTGCCTCGGCGGGGCTGTTGGCCATCACCCTGAACTGTGTGCTGGCGTCAATGGGCTGTCTGCGCCAACGGCGTGCCCTACGGTGGCTGTCGATCAGTGTTCTGCTGGTGGTGTCGTTGGCGCTCGATCCCGTCACGATGACCCTGGAGCGGGGACAGATCAACCTGATCCTGATGGGCCTCGTCGCGGCGGACTGCCTGTCGTCCCGACCGAGGTGGCCGAGGGGACTGCTCGTCGGACTCACCGCCGCGGTCAAGTTGACTCCGCTGGTCTTCCTGCTGTTCATCCTGGCCAAGAAGGATGTCAGGTCCGCGCGGACCGCCGGCGTCAGCTTCCTCGCGGCCACCGCACTTGGTCTCGTCCTCGCGCCAGGTGCATCCCTGAGGTACTGGGTGTCGCTGGTGACCCAGCCGGACCGGGCGGGCGAGTTGTTCTCGGCGGAGAACCAGTCCCTTCGGGGCCTGCTCGCCAGGACCGGGCTCGGCGCGCACTGGCAGCTGACGCTGTGGATAGTCGGCTGTGCAACGGTCCTCGCACTCACCTGTGTCGGGCTGCCGCGGATCCTCGACTCGCTCGGCGATGCAGCCGCCCTGGCAACCGTCGCGGTGGCGGGACTGGTGGTGTCACCGGTCTCGTGGACCCACCACTGGGTGTGGGCGGCGCCCGCACTGCTGGTCCTGGTCGTCCTCGGCAGGCGTGGCCTCGGCTGGCCGGCCTACGGTGCCGCCGCGGTGACCGGAGCCGTCTTCGTGCTCGCTCCGCAGTACCGTATGCCGCACGGTCCGCTGGACGCACTGCACTGGAGCGTCGGTCAGCAGCTGGTCGGCGCGGGTTTCGTCCTGATCGCCACCGCCTGGCTGGTCGCCGTGGCCGCATACGGCCGGCTCGGTCTGACCCGCGGTCAAGTGCCCACGGCGCAACGAACCGGCCTTTCCCGGCACCTATCAGGATGTGAACCCGATGACGGACCTGATTCAGGGGGACCAGGTGCTGGCACAGTCGCGCGGACCCGACAGCGATGCCGAGCTGTGGGCCGCCGGCGACGAGTCGGCATTCGCACAGTTGTTCGAGCGACATTCCGAGGCGGTCTGGAACCATGCCTACCGGCTGACCGCCTCGTGGGCGCTGGCCGAGGATCTGACGTCGATGACGTTCATGACCGCCTGGCGCAAGCGTGGCGAGGTCACCCTGGTCCATGACAGCGTCCGTCCCTGGCTGTACGCGGTGGCCGGCAACCTGGCCCGCACCGAGTTCCGGCGGCTCGGCCGGCTGCGCAGGCTGGTGGCCAGGCTGCCCCTCGCCGACAGCGTCGGCGACCACGCCGACAGCGTCGCCGACCAGGTCGACTGGGACCGGAACATGAGCCGCGCGCTGGCCGCCGTCGACAAACTTCCCAAGGCCGAACAGGAGGCCGTCCGGCTGTGCCTGCTTGGCGAGGTGTCGATGGCGGACGCGGCCGAGGTGCTCGGAATCGCCGAGGTCAGCCTCCGCTCCCGTCTCTCGAGGGCCCGCGCCCGGCTGCGCGGCCTGCTGACCGAGGAGGTCGCCTGATGAGTGACGAACTGATTCCCCTTCCCCCTCATCGCCCGATGCCGCCCGAGGTCAAGGAGCGGATCCGGGAGCGGGTGCGCCTGGACACCAGCGCGACCGTGCTGCGGTTCTCCCCCCGCCGGGCACCGGTACTCGCCGCGGCCGCCGTCATCGTGCTGATCGCGGCCGGCGCGGTCGTGACGGCCTCGATCAGGGACACCGGCCACGGGATCGCGGCCGGACCGTCGAGCACGGCGGTCTCGCCACCGTGGCGCCCAAGAGACTCGGCCACGACCTCCAACGTGCACGTTCACTACGCCGACCCCGATGATCTCGCAAGGTGTTGGTCGGCGACGCGGAGGAGCCCGACGCCAACGCTGTATCCGGACCGGTCGAAATGGGTTCCGGAAATCAGTATGGCCAGCCTTGGCTACACCGTGGTGATCGTGTCGGCGGACAGCAAACCAATCTTCTGTCAACTCAGTCCGTCGAAGGTGATGTTGTCGGTGCCCGGTGCCGAACCACGGCCCGACGCCCGGTCCGGTGTCCAGCTGCTGTACGTCGGCCCCGGCGGAACCCTTGGCGGCGTCATCCGGTCCGAGTTCAGTGGCGTCGATGTGGCCATCAAGAGCCCCAACGGAAAGGAGGGGGAAAGCGGACCGGCCATCACGGAAGACGGCATTTTTCTCCGACCGCCGGACACATTCGTACCGGGCAGTCATGTTGAGCTGTCCGGAATGGCCGAGGACAACGGCCGCGAGCGCAAGGCAGTCACCGTCCAACTCTCTTCGGTCTCGGAGTACGGACTCACCACCGTCGTCGACCGCGACCTTCCCCAGGGGGAACGCGGCTCGCCCGAAGGACGGCGACTTGGCCAGTGCCTCGCCCAAGGCCCCGCGCACGGTGTCGCACCGCCGGATCCGGGCCTGTGGCAACCTGGCCCGGCCATAGTCGTCGACGACAACACGTGGATCCAGACCGGCACCTCTGGTCCTCTCATGGGCGCCTGCACGTCGTTCGGGCAACCGCGCGATGCCGTGTTTCTGCCGGTGAACAAGTTCGACTCCGGCTACCTGAGCAGCACAACGTTCACCGTCCAGGGCGTATTGGACTCCCCAGCCTCGGATGACCTCATCCCGGGCACCAAGACGATCATGAAGTCTCGGATCGACGGGTTCTGGGGTCAGTTGATAGGCGACGGAGCGGCGTTGAGCCTCACGTTCCCGAACGGAACGACAGTGAACGCCGAGGTCCGCAACGGCATCTTCGTCGTGCCGCTACGGCCGCCCTTCATTCAGGACAACCGCACGCCAGCCAAGGTCATTGTCATCGTGCGCGACGCCAAGGGCACCGAGATCAACCGGAGTGACTTCCCACTGTAGGAACGCCCTCAACCGGGGTGTGTCCGGCCGGGGTGACCACCATGGCCGATCCGCCGCCGCGGCGGACGGTCTCGGCCGCCGCTAGCCACCGCCCGTCGGGCAGCCGTTCCACTCCGGTGGCCGCACCGATCTCCGGGTTGAGGGTGAACGTCTGGCCGAGTGCCTCCAGCCGGGCCCGTTCCGGTGAGGCGAGGAACGCCGGCTCGGCCTCGCTGGCGGTGGCGTTGCGCTGGCTGGCCCGCGGCGCGGCGATGGCGTCCACCAGCGGCAGTCCCCGGTCCAGCCGTTCGGTCAGCACCTGCAGCACGGTGGTGATGATGGTGGCGCCGCCTGGCGAGCCGACGGCGAGGTAGGGCTGGCCGTCGCGCAGCACGATCGTCGGCGAGATCGAGGACCGCGGGCGCTTGCCGGGGCCGGGCAGGTTCGGGTCGGGCACGCCCGGGGTCACCGGGGTGAAGGAGAAGTCGGTCAGCTCGTTGTTGAGCAGGAAACCCCTGCCCGGCACCACGATTCCGCTGCCGCCGGTCTGCTCGATGGTCAGCGTGTACTCCACGATGTCGCCCCACTTGTCGGCGACAGTGAGGTTCGTGGTGTTCTGCCCCTCGTACGGGGTGGGGGCCGCGACGCCCGCACTCGCGCAGTCGCGTGGACGCAGCGGGTCACCCGGCGCCACCGGACTGGTCAGCGTCGAGCTGTCGGAGATCAGGCAGGCCCTGCTGTCGGCGAACCGCTGCGACAGCAGTTGCCTTGTCGGTACGACGTTGTACGCGGGGTCGCCGACCCACCGGTTGCGGTCGGCGAAGGCGATCCTGCTGGCCTCGAGGTAGTGGTGCAGGTACTGGGTCTGGCTGGCATGGGCCAGATCGGTGTTCTCCAGGATGTTGAGGGCCTCGCCGACGGTGGTGCCACCCGAGGACGACGGCGGCATTCCGTAGACGTCCAGCCCCCGGTAGGAGATCTGGGTCGGCTCACGGGACACGGCATGGTAGGCGAGCAGGTCCGTCGTGCTCAGCTTGCCGGGCCGGACCATCCGGGTGGAGGCCGGGTCGACCGGCGGGTGCTGGACGGTGTCGACGATGTCGCTGGCCAGCTGGCCGCGGTAGAACGCCCCGACGCCCTGGCTGCCCATCATCTGGTAGGTCCTCGCCAGATCGGGGTTGCGCAGGACGCTGCCGACCGCGGGCGGCTGCCCGCCGGGCATGAACAGGTCGCGGGTCGCCGGGAACGCGGCGAACCGGTCGGCGTTGTCGGCGGTCTGCTGCCGGAAGGTCTGGTCCACCACGAAGCCGTGGGCGGCAACCCGCTCAGCGGGCCGCAGTGCGTCGGCAAGGCCGATGCTGCCCCAGCGGTCCAGCACGTTCTGCCACAGCGCGGGAGTGCCCGGGGTGCCGACGGACAGCCCGCTGGTGACGGCGTCGGGGAACGGGAGCGGCTTGCCGTTCTCCACAAAGAGCTTGTCGCTGGCGGTGAACGGCGCGGTCTCACGACCGTCCACAGTGGATACTCGGTGGGTCCGGGCATCGTAGTAGACGAAGTAACCACCACCCCCGATGCCCGCCGAGTACGGCTCGGTGACCCCGAGCGCCGCGGCAACCGCCACCGCGGCGTCGACCGCGTTGCCACCCGCCCGTAGCACCTCGACACCGGCGGCCGAGGCGTCTTCGTCGACACTGGCCACGACACCGCCGTAGCCGACGGCGAGCGGGCTCTTGGCCGGCCGTTCGGTGGCCGCGGCCGCCGGCGCGGCCACCAGGACGGAGGCGGCCGCAACAATCGCCGCGACGGCGCAGACCCCCACCGATATCCGGGACGTTCGCATCACTGCTCCTCACACACGCGTTGACCGCTCAACCCTGACCGTCGTCTTGCCGGCTCACAAGAGTTCAAATGGATCCATTCGGACTCGGACCGGGTCGGGATCCTTGCGGGCCGTGCGCACCGACACCGCGGCGGACAGGGCGGCGGCCAGCTCCCGTCCTTCCGCACGCGTCACCCTCACCAGTGCCCGCTCCCGCACGGTCGGCGCCCCGCCGGTCGACCCGGGCACGGGCACCGGGCCGAGCACCTCCCCGGAGGGCGGCAGCCGGAGGTCGTCGAGCACGGCGGCCAGCGCTTCCGGCGAGCCGTCGACCGCGGCCATCCGCACGGCGGGCGGGAACCCCAACTCGGCGCGTCCAGCCAGTTCGCGGCCGGCGTGCCAACCGGGGTCCCAGCGGACAATGGCCTGCACGGCGACCAGCCCCGAGTCGGCCGTGACCACGATCCGCCCGCCGTCGGCGCCCGACCGGACCAGGGCTCCCGCCGTCATCCACCGACGCAGGGCCTCCTCGGCCGCGCGCAGGTCGGCCCTGCCGAGCATCGCCCAGCCGTCCAGCAACAAGGCGGCACCGTAGCCGCCCTCGGCGACCGGCTCGGCCCCCGGCGTCGCCACCACCAGCGCCGGCCCGCCGGGCACGGACGCGAGCACCTCACCGGCCCCCGAGGTGCGCACCGCGACACCGGGGAACGCCCTGCCGAGCTCCTCCGCGGTGCGCCGATGGCCGACGGCCACCGCCCGCAGGCCCCGCGCGCCGCACGCGGCACAGCGGAAGGCCGCTTCGGCCGCACCGCACCAGCGACACGCCGCCGGCCGGGCGGCACCGTCGTCAGGTCCGCTCGGCAGCGACAGCGGTCCGGCGCAGCGCCGGCAGCGAGCCGGTTCACGGCATCGGGCACAGGCCAACACCGGCATGTAGCCCCGGCGGGGAACCTGGATCAGCACGGGTGCCTCTGCCGCCAGCGCCGCCCTCGCCGCCTCGAAGGCGATCAACGGCAGGCGTGCGGTACGAGCGGCCTGGTCCCGGGCGAGCTGCTCGTCGGTCTCCCCCACCGCGGTCACCCTCGGCGCACTGGCACGCACCTGGTCGCGGGTGGCGACGACCTCGTGGGCCCACCCCGTCTCGACCAGCAGCTGCGCCTCGCAGGTACGGGCGAACCCGCCCACGAGCAGGGCGGCACCGGTCAGGTGTGCCCGTTGCGCCAGCACCTCCCTGGCGTGTGGATAGGGGGCGCGCGGTTCGGCGTGCAGGTCGTCGCCGTCGTCCCAGATCGCGAACAGGCCGGGATCGGCCACCGGGGCGAAGCCGGCCGCCCTCGTCCCGACCACGACCCGTACCGCCCCGCGCCGGACGGCAAGCCAGCGGCGGTACCGCTCTCCGGGCCCCAGATCGGCGGACAGCGCCACGACACCGGCCTCGCCGACGGCCCGTACGCAGCTGGCGTGCACCCGCGCCAGGTCCCGGTGGTCGGGCACCACCAGCACCGCTCCCCTTCCGGTGGCCGCCACGGTCGCGGCCGCCTCCGCGAGCCTGGCCGGCCAGTCTTCACCAGGCGACGCCTGCCACACGGCGTTGGCGGGCCGGCCGGCGGCGAGGGCCGCGAGATAGGCACGGCCCCGGGGATAGCGGGCCCAGCCATCGGCTGGTGGCGCCGGGGGGACCGGGGCCGGCTCGGGCGGCGGCTTGGCCTCGGTCCTGGCGTGCCGGGGCGGGATCGCCAGCCGCAGCACGTCGGCCATCGTGCCGGCGTACCGGTCCGCGACCGACCTGGCCAGCGTGGCGATCTCGGGGGTGAGCACGGGTTCCGGTGACAGGACCCGGTCGAGGAATGCCAGCTTGCCGACGTGCTCGGTGTGCTCGCCGCGCTCGAGCAGGAACCCGTTCACCAGCTGCCCGGCGAACCGCACCCTGACCCGGCAGCCGGGCACCGCGTCGGCGTCGAACCGATCGGGCACGTGGTAGTCGAAGGGCCGATCGAGGTGGGCGAGGGACACGTCGACACAAACCCGGGCCACCGACCGGGTCGCGGCTGGCCGCCGCTCTCCCCGCCGTTCGGCCGGGCCGCCGACCGCATCCCCGCTGGGCATGACCCTGGTCTACCAGAGCGGGCCGACGCTGCGGTCACGGGGCGAGGTGTGTCAAGGCATGCCACCAACACGACATAAAACAGTACACGCGTACTGTTATCCTGGTGCCGTGGGCGACTCAGTGACGAGATTCAGCGGATTCGCCGATCAGTACGACCGGACACGGCCCCGCCCACCGGCGGCGCTGACGGACCTGATCAGGCAGTGGATCGGCAACGAGGATCCCGATGTCGTCGATCTCGGCGCCGGCACCGGGCTCTCGACGACGCTGTGGCCGCGGGCCATCGGTGTCGAGCCGTCGGCCGACATGCGGGCGATCGCCGTTGCCAGGGGCGCGACCGTGGTGGATGGGACGGCCGAAGCCACCGGGCTGCCCGACGGCTGCGCCGATGTCGTCACGGCCAGCCAGGCGCTGCACTGGTTCGATCCTGAGCGCACGTTCGCCGAAGTGGTGCGCCTGCTCAGGCCGGGTGGTGTTTTCGCGGCCTTCGACTGCGACTGGCCGCCGGCCGTGGACGGCGAGGTCGACCGGGCGTATCGCGAATTCACCCGCTGCTACGGCCGGCTGGAGGTCGAGAGGGGCCTGCGGCCGGTCTTCGCGGGCAAGGCCGAGCACCTGGCCCGGCTCCGGGACTCCGGGCTGTTCCGGCACGTCACCGAGGTCTGCCTGCACGGCATGGAGTCCGGTGACGCCGACCGGCTGATCGAGACCGCGCTGAGCCAGGGCGGCGTCCGGGCACTGCTGGCCGACGGCGCGAGCGAGGACGAGATCGGGCTGACCGATCTGCGCGCGGTGGCCGCCGAACGCCTGGTCCGGCCGAAGCCGTGGTGGTGGACCTACCGCGTGCGGCTGGCCACGGTCTGACCCGCGCCGTCGATCGGCAACGGACGCGGCACAACCACGGTTACTGGTCCCCAGGCGTGATGCTCTCGGCAAGGGGGCACGCGCGGGCGAGGCGATGATCGGTGGTCAGGACGGGAGCACGGAGCCGAGCGGCGAGCTCGACATAGAGTGCGTCGACCAGTCGCAGATCGGCCCGGCGCGACCATGCGCCGATCATGAGCTCCACGACCGCATGCCGAGTAAGCGGAACGGCCGTGAGCGCGGTGAGAGCGGCTTCGACGTCCACCGTGGTCAGCTCGCCGGCCCGTTGTAGCCGCTCCAGGGCGGACAGGACCTCCGCATCCAGGTGAGCCGGGGCGTGCATCACGGTGCCGGCAAGCCGGGCCTTGGCGGCCGCGGCGTATTCGGTGCCGACCACGATGTCGACTAGCACCGACGCGCCCACGACCACGATCTCGCCGGGACGGTCAGGCATCAAAGTCGCCAGCGAGCTCGGTCCGGATCTCGTCCAGCGCGTCCATCGCCACCCGGTGCGGCACCTTCCCGCGCGGCAACGGAAGGGAGGCCAGCCAGCTGTCCGTGGCGCGACGCCGCAGCTCGGCGGAGATCGCCGTCTGAGCCAGCGCCGAGATGTTCAACCTGGCCGCTTTCGCCCGCTCAGCCAGTTCATCCGGGATGTAGACGTTCAACCGCGCCATACACACTCCGACGAATGGGAAGCACTGACCAGCGTCAGAGGTCACCCCGGTGCGCCCGATAGATCCGGTAGCACACGACCCGCTCGTGTCGGATCGGCTCGTCGGGCGGCAGCGGCGACTCGACGAGTACCCGCTCCACTACCCCGACCAACGGGCTCAGGTCCTGGCCCGGCGCCCAGATGTAGGGATGGACGGCCGCGTCGGCCGCGGCGTCCCGCGGCGTATGCCACACCGGAAAGCTCACGTCGACCAACTCCGGCGTGCCCATGCCCAGGCCGGCCAGCTCGGCGTCGACGGCATCGGCGCCATGGGGCTGATGGCTGTGGTGGGCCGCGCGCAGGCCGAGCACCGCTCCCGCGCTGAACACGGCCTCCCGCAACTGGCTGAGTTCGGCGCCGTAGGACCGGCCGCCTAGGGTCAGGCACAGCGCGCCGCCGGGAGCCAGCACCCGGACGACTTCGGCGAGCGCCCGCCGCCAGTCCGGCACGTGGTGCAGTACCCGGGCCAGGTGCACCCCGGTCACCGATCCCGACCGGATCGGCAGCGCACAGCAGGAACCCCGCAGGAACGGCGCTGCGGGCGCTTCGGAACCCCGCAGGTCGACGACGTCGAGCAGGACAAGCGTGACGCCGCGATCGGCAAGCTCCGCCGAGACAGCACCGGATCCGACGCCGACGTCCAGCACGGCTGGACCGCATCCCAGCTCGTCGCGGAGCCTGCCGTAGAGCCGGTCGGCGACATCGGCCGGCATCCGGCCGGTCACGCCCCGGCTGCCGCCTTCAGCGCCGCGGCCCGGCCGGTGTTCTCCCAGGGCAGGTCGAGGTCGAGGCGACCGAAGTGACCGTAGGCCGCGGTCTGGGCGTAGATCGGCCGCAGCAGGTCGAGGTCGCGGATGATCGCGGCCGGACGCAGGTCGAACACCTCGGAGATGGCCTGCTGGATCTTGGTCGGGTCCACCGTCTCGGTGCCGAAGGTCTCCACGAACAAGCCGACCGGCGCCGCCTTGCCGATCGCGTAGGCCACCTGCACCTCGGTCCGGGTGGCCAGCTCAGCGGCGACCACGTTCTTGGCCACCCAGCGCATGGCATAGGCGGCCGAGCGGTCCACCTTCGACGGGTCCTTGCCCGAGAACGCGCCGCCACCGTGGCGGGCCATGCCGCCGTAGGTGTCCACGATGATCTTGCGGCCGGTCAGGCCGGCATCCCCCATCGGACCGCCGATGACGAACCGGCCCGTGGGGTTGACCAGCAGCCGCACATCGTCGGTGTCCAGCGACAGCGCGCCGAGCTCGGGCTGCATGACCTGCTCGCGGACGTCGACCGCGAGCAGCCTGTCCAGGTCGATGCCGTCGGCGTGCTGGGAGGACACCACGACGGTGTCCAGGCGCACCGGCTGGTCGCCGGCGTACTCGATCGTCACCTGCGTCTTGCCGTCCGGACGGAGATAAGGCAGCACGCCGCTCTTGCGCACAGCGGCCAACCGCCGTGAAAGCCGGTGGGCGAGCGCGATCGGCAGCGGCATCAGTTCCGGCGTGTCAGTGCACGCGTAACCGAACATGAGCCCCTGGTCGCCGGCTCCCTGCCGAGCGATCTCGTCGTCGCCGCCGAGGGGCACCGCCCCCACTCTCGACTCGTAGGCGGTGTCCACACCTTGGGCGATGTCGGGTGACTGCGAGCCGATGGCCACGTTCACGCCGCAGGAGTGCCCGTCGAACCCTTTCGCCGACGAGTCGTAGCCGATCTCGAGGATCTTCTCCCGGACGATGGTGGGGATGTCGGCGTAGGCCTCGGTGGTCACCTCGCCAGCCACGTGAACCTGGCCGGTGGTGATCAGTGTCTCCACCGCGACCCTGCTGCGGGGGTCCTTGGACAGCAGACCGTCAAGGATGGAGTCGCTGATCGCGTCGCAGATCTTGTCCGGATGCCCCTCGGTCACCGACTCCGACGTGAACAGCCTCCGGCTGTGTTGGCTCACGACACTCCTCATACCACCCTCGGCGGGCCGCGTCGGCCCGCATGACGATCACCTGATGCTGTGCCGGCGACCGAACGACCCAGGCCACCTGCCTGCAGGGTACCCGCGCCCCCCTGGAGCCGTGGTCACGAACCGAGCAGCGGCGTGACGGCGTCCCACACTGCGGACGCCAGGAGCGCCTTGGGGCCGCGCGGAAGTTCCGTCTCGGAACCGTTCGCGGCGAGCAGCCACCCGGCGTTGTCCTCCGTGCCGAATGCCCTGCCGTCCCCGACGGCGTTGACGACCAGCAGGTCACAGCCCTTGTGGACGAGCTTGGCCCGGCCGTGGTGCAGCACGTCCCCGGACGCGTCACCGGTTTCGGCGGCGAAGCCGACGAGGACCTGCCCGTCGCGGCGGGCGGCCACCAGCTCGGCGAGGATGTCCGGATTGGCGGCCAGCCGGAGCGGCGTGGGCTCCCCGCCTGTTTTCTTGATCTTGCTCATGGCCTGCTCAGCTGGCCGGAAGTCGGCGACCGCCGCGGCCATCACCACCACGTCAGCCGACGCGGCCTCGGCGTGCACCGCCTTGCGGAGCTCCTCGGCGGATTCGACCCGGACCACCCGGGCCCCTGCCGGATCGGCGAGATCGGCGGTGTGCGCGGCGACGAGGGTGACGTCGGCGCCTCGGTGTGCGGCGACCCTGGCCAGCGCGTATCCCTGCCGTCCCGAGGAGCGGTTGCCGAGAAAGCGCACCGGGTCCACCGGCTCCCGGGTGCCTCCTGCGGACACCACGACCCGGCGAGACGCCAGGTCGCGGGGCAGCGCGGTCGCACGGACGAGCAGCAGCCTGGCCAGCTCGACGATCTCGGCGGGGTCGGGCAGCCGGCCCTTGCCGGTGTCAGGCCCGGTGAGCCGGCCGCTGGCCGGCTCGGCGACGACGGTGCCGCGTTCCCGCAGAGTGGCCACGTTGGCCTGGGTGGCCGGGTGTTCCCACATCTCGGTGTGCATGGCGGGCACCATCAGCACCGGGCAGCGCGCGGTCAGCAGGGTCGCGGTCAGCAGGTCATCGGCGCGGCCGGCGGCTGCCCGCGCCAGCAGGTCGGCCGTTGCCGGCGTCACCAGGACCAGGTCGGCGGTCTGCCCGATGCGTACGTGGGCAACGTCGGGAACGTCGTCGAACACCTCGGTGCGCACCGGCTGACCCGACAGCGCCTCGAAGGTGGCCGCCCCGACGAAGTTCAGTGCCGCCGGTGTCGGAACCACACGCACGCGGTGGCCCGACTCGGTCAGCCCGCGCAGCACCTCACAGGACTTGTAAGCGGCGATACCGGCCCCGACCCCGAGGACGACCCGAGGTCGACGGTCGGCGCCGGGGTTCACTCTCCCTCGGTGTGCTCAAGCATCCCGGCGTGGATCTCGCGCAGCGCGATGGACAGCGGCTTCTCCCGCGGGCCTGGCTCGACAAGGGGGCCGACGTACTCCAGCAGGCCCTCGCCGAGCTGAGCGTAGTAGTCATTGATCTGGCGCGCCCGCTTGGCCGAGTAGATGACCAGCGCGTACTTGGAGCTCACCTGCTCGAGCAGGTCGTCGATCGGGGGGTTGGTGATGCCTTCCGGGGCGCTGGCCGGCTCGCCAACTGCGCCGAGATGGGTCGGGATGGTCACTCGCAACGCTCCTGCGGTCGGATCGTGGTTGGCTCGCCGGGAGCCGGCGCGTCAGGCACCGGTGTGGGAGCCGACCACCAAGGTTAGCAAGTGACGCGCAGCGGTGTGCACATCGGAGTTCACCACGACCTCGTCGAACTCACCGCCGGCCGCCAGCTCGCTCCTCGCGGCCTCCAGCCGGCGGCTCACGACGGCCGGGTCCTCGGTGCCACGACTCGTCAGCCGGGCCACCAGTTCCTCCCAGGACGGCGGCATCAGCATCACGAGCTGGGCCTGCGGCATCGCCGCCCTGACCTGCCGTGCGCCCTGCAGTTCGATCTCCAGGATCGCGGGGACCCCGCGGTCGAGCGCCTCCTGGATGGGCGCCCATGGGCTGCCGTAGAGATTGCCCGCGTACTCCGCATGTTCCAGCAGTTCGCCGGCCTCGATCATGCGGCGGAACCGGTCGGCGTCGATGAAGTGGTAGTGCTCGCCGTCGACCTCACCGGGTCGCGGCTGGCGGGTGGTCACCGAGACGCTGTAGAAGACTTGGGGGCAGAGCCTGCGCAGTTCCGCGAGCACGCTCGACTTGCCGACACCGGAGGGCCCGGACAGGACAGTAAGGCGGGGCCGGGCGCACGCACCCGACCCCCCGTCCATTCCGATCACGCTCCGCCGAACTCGGTGAGCAGCGCCTTGCGCTGGCGGTCACCGAGACCTCGCAACCGACGACTGGGGGCGATCTCCAGCCGCTCCATGATCTGCGCGGCGCGAACCTTGCCGACGCCGGGAAGGGACTCCAACAGCGCCGAGACCTTCATCTTGCCGAGCACCTCGTCGCTTTCCGCGGCGGCCAACACGTCCTTCAGGGTGGTGCCGCCCCGCTTGAGGCGCTCCTTGAGCTCAGCTCGAGCCCGACGCGCGGCAGCCGCTTTCTCCAGTGCTGCGGCTCGCTGCTCCTCGGTCAGCTGGGGAAGAGCCACGATCTCCTCCGTGGTGTGGGTGATTCCTGATGGATCGGTGCCGCGACCGTACCGACCGCTCCACTCCCAGTACAACGCGGGGCCTCAAGGTGACATCGCAACCAATGCGGTGACACCGGCCTCGCCCGGTCGAGGTATGTCTTGCCTACGATCGTCCGTCACGGCGTGAGGAAGTAGTACCAAGTACCCCCGACCGCCTGATCACCGCCTCCGGTGATAGCCGGTGTATCTGCCGTGTGCTATGTGCTGGAGTGGCTGCCGTCACGCCCGCGTGGAGGCGTCCGTGCTGGTGTCCGTGAGTAGCGCTGCGACGGCGTCGCGGGTGGCCAGAGCCGCCGACCGCAGCGCGGCGGGTTCGGGACCGTGCCGCAGGATCTCCCGTGCGGACACCGGCAGCACCGACGGGAGGACTGCGCCGAACACGTGGCGGAGGTCGGCTACCGTGGCGCCCTGGGCACCAAGACCCGGCGCCAGGATCGGCCCGTTGACCCCGGACAGGTCGAGGGTCGCGTCGTGGGTGGTGGCGCCGACCACCAGGCCGACCGAGCCGAGCGGACGCACACCGGCGTTACGTCGTCCAGCGGCGTGCGCGATCCGCTGGGCGACGCTGTGCCCGTCGCCGGTGACCGCCCGCTGCACGGTGGCGCCGTCCGGATTGGAGGTCAGGGCGAGCAGGAACACCCCGCGTCCGGTTCGCTCGGCCAGCTCCAGCGCCGGCTCAAGGGCCGCCAGCCCCAGATAGGGCGACAGGGTGATCGCGTCGGCGGCCAGCGGCGAGGAGTCGCCGAGGTAGGCCGCGGCGTAGGCGGCCATGGTGGAGCCGACGTCACCCCGCTTGACGTCGAGCAGCACAAGGGAACCGGCCTGCCGCGACTGGCTGATCACGCGTTCGAGGACGGCGATTCCCCGCGCGCCGTGCGCCTCGAAGAACGCCGACTGCGGCTTGACAACGGACACCTCGTCCGCGAACGCCTCGACACAGGTCAGCGCGAACCGCTCGAGGCCGGCCGCGTCGAAGGGCAGTCCCCAGTCCGCGAGCAGCCGCGGATGCGGATCGATGCCGACGCACAGCCCGCCGCGGGCGGCGACCGCCGCCGTCAGTCGCGTCCCGAACGACTCGGTCATGCCCGCTGCCTCCTCAGCCCGGCCTGCAACGCCTGCAGCGAGCGAACTCCGATGTCGCCGCGGATAAGCGCCTCAATGCCGTGCACCGCGGCCGCCGCTCCGGAAACCGTTGTTATGCAAGGAATATCTCGGGTCACCGCCGCGGTTCGTATCTCGTAGCCGTCAACCCGGGGACCGTGGTTTCCGTACGGAGTGTTGATCACCATGTCGATCCGGCCGGCGAGGATCTCGTCGACGACGGTGGTGCCGGCGGTCGATCCCGCGGCGCCTTCGCTGTACTTGCGCACCACCGTGCAGTCGATCCCGTTGCGCCGCAGCACTTCCGCGGTGCCTGAGGTGGCCAGAACCTCGAACCCGAGATCCTTCAGCCGTTTCACCGGGAACACCATTGCACGCTTGTCCCGGTTGGCGACCGAGACGAACACCCGGCCCGAAGTGGGCAGCGAACCGTAGGAGGCGGTCTGGGACTTCGCGAACGCCTTGCCGAAAGAGAAGTCGACACCCATGACCTCGCCGGTCGACTTCATCTCCGGCCCCAGCAACGAGTCAACGCCCTGGCCGTCCGGGGTGCGGAACCTGTGGAACGGCAGCACAGCCTCCTTGACCGCGACTGGCGCGTCGGCCGGGAGATCGGCACCGTCCCCCGCCGGCAGCAGTCCTTCGGCACGCAGCTCTGAGATCGTGGCACCCAACGCGATCCGGGCAGCGGCCTTGGCCAGGGGGACGGCGGTGGCCTTGGACACGAACGGCACCGTGCGGCTGGCGCGGGGGTTGGCCTCCAACACGTACAACACGTCATCCTTGAGCGCGTACTGCACGTTCAGCAGACCGCGGACGCCGATCCCGTGCGCGATCGCCTCGGTGGAACGGCGGACCGCGTCCAGATCACCGCGCCCCAATGTGATCGGTGGCAGCGCGCACGAGGAGTCCCCGGAGTGGATACCGGCCTCCTCAATGTGCTCCATCACCCCACCGAGAAAGACCTCGACACCGTCGCAGAGCGCGTCGACGTCGATCTCGATGGCGTCGTCGAGGAACCTGTCGACGAGCACCGGGTGTTCGGGCGACACCTCGGTCGCGCGCGCGATGTAGTCGGCCAGAGTCGACTCGTCGTAGACGATCTCCATGCCCCGCCCGCCGAGCACGTAGGAGGGGCGGACCAGGACGGGATAGCCGATGCGGTCGGCGATCCGCTTGGCCCCGGCGAAAGAGGTCGCGGTGCCGTACTTCGGTGCCGGCAGCCCCGCGGTGGCCAGCACCTCGCCGAACGCGCCTCGGTCCTCGGCGAGATGGATCGCGTCCGGAGAGGTGCCGACCACGGGAACGCCGGCGTCGGAGAGCCGGCGGGCCAGCCCGAGTGGCGTCTGGCCACCGAGTTGCACGATCACACCGACGACCCCGGGGCCGCCCGCGCCCGAAGTCCGCTCGGAGTGCACCACCTCGAGGACGTCCTCGAAGGTCAGCGGTTCGAAGTAGAGCCGGTCGGAGGTGTCGTAGTCGGTGGAGACGGTCTCGGGGTTGCAGTTGACCATCACCGTCTCGTATCCGGCCCGGCGCAGCTCCATAGCCGCGTGCACGCACGAGTAGTCGAACTCGATGCCCTGGCCGATCCGGTTGGGCCCGGAGCCCAGGATCAGCACCTTCGGCCGCTCACGCTGGACACCGACCTCCGACTCCGCTGCGGGGTCGGACTCGTAGGCCGAGTAATGGTAGGGCGTTGTCGCGGCGAACTCGGCGGCGCAGGTGTCCACCGTCTTGAACACCGGACGCACCCCGAGCCGGTGACGCAGGATGCGCACCCCGTCCTCGCCGGCCAGCTCCGGGCGCAGCGCGGCGATCTGCCGGTCCGACAGCCCGGCCCGCTTGGCGACACGCAGCAGCGACTGGTCGAGCACGGAGGCACCCACGATCTCCTCGCGCAGCTCGACGAGGGACGCGATCTGGTCGATGAACCACGGGTCGATGCCGCTGGCCTGGTGCACCTGCTCGACGGTCGCCCCCAGCCGCAGCGCCCGCTCGACAGCGTAGAGCCGGCCGTCGTGGCCGGCCCGCAGCGAGACCAGGGTCGTCTCCAGCGTCGCGGGGTCGGGGTCCGCAACGGTCCAGAACCCGGCCGCCTTGGTCTCCATCGAACGCAGCGCCTTGTTGAGCGCCTCGGTGAAATTGCGGCCGAGGGACATCGCCTCGCCGACACTCTTCATCGTCGTGGTCAGTGTCGGGTCGGCGCCGGGGAACTTCTCGAAGGCGAACCGCGGCACCTTGACCACGACGTAGTCCAGTGTCGGCTCAAAGCAGGCCGGTGTCTCACCGGTGATGTCGTTGCGGATCTCGTCGAGGGTGTAGCCGACCGCCAGTCTCGCGGCGATCTTGGCGATGGGGAACCCGGTGGCCTTCGAGGCCAGTGCCGAAGACCGCGACACCCGCGGGTTCATCTCGATCACAACCATGCGGCCGGTCTCGGGGTGCACGGCGAACTGGATGTTACAGCCACCGGTCTCCACACCGACCTCGCGCAGCACGGCGATGCCGACATCACGCATGTGCTGGTACTCGCGGTCGGTCAGGGTCATGGCCGGGGCGACGGTCACCGAGTCCCCGGTGTGCACGCCCATCGGGTCGACGTTCTCGATGGAGCAGACCACCACCACGTTGTCGTTGCGGTCGCGCATCAGCTCCAGTTCGTACTCCTTCCAGCCGAGCACGCTCTCCTCGACGAGGACCTCGGTCACCGGTGACTCGGCGAGCCCAGCCGAGGCCAGCCGCTCCAGCTCGGCCGGGGTGTGCGCCATGCCGGAGCCGAGGCCGCCCATGGTGAACGAGGGCCGGATCACCACGGGAAGACCGAGCTCGTCCACGCAGGACCGGACCTCGTCCATCGACCGGCACACGTGGCTGCGCGGCACGTCGGCGCCGACCGAGCGGCAGATGTCCTTGAACAGCTGGCGGTCCTCGCCACGCTGGATCGCGCCGATGTCCGCGCCGATCAGCTCGACGTCGTACTTCTCGAGCACGCCGCGCTCGTGCAGGGCGACCGCGGTGTTCAGCGCGGTCTGGCCGCCGAGGGTCGCCAGGATCGCGTCGATCGGCCGTCCGTGTGCGTTCTCCGCCGCGATGACCTTCTCGACGAAGTCGGGCGTGATCGGCTCGATGTAGGTGGCGTCGGCGAACTCCGGGTCGGTCATGATGGTGGCCGGATTGGAGTTGACGAGGCTGACCCGAAGTCCCTCGTCGCGCAGCACCCGGCAGGCCTGGGTGCCCGAGTAGTCGAACTCGCAGGCCTGGCCGATGACGATCGGCCCGGAGCCGATCACCAGGACATGGCCGATGTCAGTCCTCTTGGGCATCAGCGGGCCTCACTCATCAGCTGGACGAACTCGTCGAACAGCCCGGCGGCGTCGTGCGGGCCGGCGGCCGCCTCCGGGTGGTACTGCACGGAGAACGCGGGCACGTCCAGACACCGCAGGCCCTCGATCGTTCCGTCGTTGGGGCAGTAGTGGCTGGCCACGGCCGTTCCGAAGTCGGTCTCGAACCGTTCGCCCGGCTCGCCCTCCAGCGCGAACCCGTGGTTCTGCGCGGTGATCGCGACCCGGCCGGTCGCCGTGTCGACCACCGGCACGTTGATGCCGTGGTGCCCGTACCGCATCTTGTATGTGCTCCTGCCCAGGGCTCTGCCGAGAATCTGGTTGCCGAAGCAGATTCCGAACAGGGGTATCCGCCTTTCCAGGACCGCCCTGGTCAATGCCATGGCGCTGTCAGCGGTCTGCGGGTCGCCGGGACCGTTGGACAGGAAAATCCCGTCCGGTTCGACCGCGAGCACCTCGTCGAGGTCCCCGTCCGCACGGGAGGACAGCGGCAGCACGTGCACCTCGATGCCGCACGCGGACATCATCCTCGGCGTGTTCGCCTTGATGCCAAGATCGACGGCCGCCACCCGGAACCGGCGTTCACCGACCGCCGGCACCACGTACGGCTCGGCGGTGGCAACCTCGCCGGCCAGATCGGCCCCGATCATCTCCGGGCCGGACCGCACCACGTCCACCATGCTGTCCACATCGGACAGATCACCGCCGGAGAACACCCCGGCCCGCATGGCACCCCGGTCCCGCAGATGCCGTGTCAGCGCCCTGGTGTCCACTCCGGACACGCCGACGACACCCTGCCGGACGAGTTCCTCCTCAAGAGAACCGGTCGCACGCCAGTTCGACGGCGTTCTCGCGGGATCGCGCACCACGTAGCCGGCGACCCAGATCCGGCCCGACTCGCCGTCGGAGTCGTTCCATCCGGTGTTGCCGATCTGCGGCGCGGTCTGCACCACGATCTGACGGTGATAGGACGGGTCGGTCAGCGTCTCCTGGTACCCGGTCATCCCGGTGCAGAACACCGCCTCGCCTAGCGCCGTACCGAGGGCGCCGTACGCCTGCCCGCGGAAGACCCTGCCGTCCTCCACCACGAATACCGCCTGCTCGCGGCTCACCGTCATGTCCCACCTCCACCGGTCGTCGAGCGTCGTGCGGTCACCCGCCCGCGCAACAGGGTCATCCGCACCACGCCCGGCAGCCGCATGCCCTCGAACGGGGTGTTGCCGGCGATGCTGGCCAGGTCGGCACCGCGCACCACCCAGCTGTCCCGCGGGTCGACGAGGACCAGCGTCGCCGGCTCGCCGATCGCCAGCGGGCGCCCCTGGTCAACGAGGCCGGCGATCTGGGCCGGACGCTCGCTCATCACCCTGGCCACCCCGCGCCAGTCGAGCATGCCGGGCCGGACCATCGTGTCGACCACCACCGAGAGCGCGGTCTGCAGGCCGAGCATGCCCGGCCGGGCCGCCGACCACTCGCAGTTCTTGTCCTGTTCGGCGTGCGGCGCGTGGTCGGTGGCCACACAGTCCACGACACCCTCGGCCAACGCCTCACGCAGCACCTGGACGTCGGAGGCCGTGCGCAGCGGCGGATTGACCTTGTTGACCGGATCGTAGCCGGTCAGCCGCTCATCAGTCAGCGCGAGATGGTGCGGGGTGACCTCGGCGGAGACCTTCGTGCCGCGCGCCTTCGCCCAACGCAGCACGTCGACCGTGCCGGCCGTGGACACGTGGCAGACGTGCAGCCGGGCGTCGACCTGCTTGGCGAGCAGGCAGTCCCGCGCCACGATCGCCTCCTCGGCCGCGGCCGGCCAGCCGGCCAGTCCCAGCCTCGCCGCCCGCTCCCCCTCGTGCGCCTGCGCGCCAGCGGTCAGCCTCGGCTCCTCGGCGTGCTGCGCGACCACCGCACCCAAGCCGCGGGTGTACTCCAGGGCGCGGCGCATGAGCAGAGGATCGGCGACACAGTGGCCGTCGTCGGAGAAGATCCGGACCGCGGCCTCGCTGCGTGCCATCGTGCCCAGTTCGGCGAGCCGCTGCCCGGCGAGACCGGCCGTGACCGCGCCGACCGGGTGTACGTCGACCAGGCCGACCTCGCGACCGCGGCGCCACACGTGCTCGACAACGACCGCGTTGTCGGCGACCGGGTCGGTGTTGGCCATGGCGAACACGGCGGTGTAGCCGCCGAGCGCCGCGGCGACCGAGCCCGTCTCGATCGTCTCGGTGTCCTCCCTACCGGGTTCGCGCAGATGAGTGTGCAGGTCGACGAAGCCCGGAAGCGCCACGAGGCCGTGTGCGTCGACGGCCTCCGGCCCCTCCAGGCCCGTGCCGACGTCGGCGATCACGCCGTCGGCGACAAGCATGTCGACCGGATCACCCTCGCCGTACAGCCGGACGCCTTTGATCACAAGCAGCTCCCTGCGGTGCCTGTCTGATTCGCTCGCAAGCTCGCTACGGTGCTTGTCTGATTCGCTCGCAAGCTCGCTCATGCGCCCTCGTCCTTTCCGGCGAGCAGGTGGTAGAGCACGGCCATCCGCACGTGCACCCCGTTGCGGACCTGGTCATTGATGGCGGCGCGCGGCGAATCCGCCACGGTGGAGGCGATCTCCATGCCGCGCAGCATCGGACCGGGGTGCAGCACGACCGCGTGCTCGGGCAGCAGGCCGAGGCGTCTGCCGTCAAGACCGTACGCGGCCGAGTACTCCCTGACCGACGGGAAGAAGTTGGCCACGTCGCCGATCACCCGCTCGGCCTGTACCCGCAGCATCATCACCGCGTCCACAGTGGGCAGCTCGGCATCCAGATCGTGCGAAACCGTCACCGTGCCACCGGCCCCGGGTTCCGCCCAAGTGGCCGCCCCGACCGGGGTCAGGGTCGGCGGCGCGACCAGCACGACGTCCGCACCGAGTGCGGACAGCAGGTAGGCGTTGGAACGGGCGACCCGGCTGTGTAGCACGTCGCCGACGATGGCGATCCGACGGCCGGCGATCGTGCCGAGCCGCTCGCGCAGCGTCGCGGCGTCCAGCAGCGCCTGGGTTGGATGCTCGTGTGTGCCGTCGCCGGCATTGACGACCGCGGTGTTGGTGCTGGAGAGCCAGCCGGCCAGCCGGTGCGCGGCACCGGAGGCGGGATGGCGGACCACGACGAGGTCGGCGCCTGCCGCGGACAGCGTCGTCGCGGTGTCCCGCAGCGACTCGCCCTTGCTCGCGGAGGAGCCGCTGGCCGACACGTTGATCACATCGGCGCTCATCCACTTGCCGGCGACCTCGAAGGACACCCGGGTCCGCGTGGAGTTCTCGTGGAACAGGGTGACTACCGTCCGGCCGCGCAGTGTCGGCAGCTTGCGCACTTCACGGCCGAGCAGGGTCTTCTTCAGCGTCTCGGCGGTGTCCAGCAGGGTCTCGGCGGCCGCCGGGGACATTCCGGCGGTGGAAAGCAGGTGCCTCACGACTGGCTCTCCTCGTGGTGCGCCTCACGTCGGAGGTACACGCCGTCCGTGCCGTCGGTTTCGGTGAACGTCACGACGACCTGTTCGCCGTGGGAGGTCGGCACGTTCTTGCCGACGTAGTCCGCCCGGACAGGCAGTTCCCGGTGACCCCTGTCGACGAGCACGGCCAACTGCACCGCGCCGGGGCGGCCGGCGTCGCGCAAGGCGTCGAGGGCGGCGCGGACGGTCCGACCGGAGTACAGCACGTCGTCGACCAGGACCACGAGCTTGTCGTCGATGCCGCCTTCGGGAAGGACGGTCGAGGACAGCGGCCGGTGCGGCCTGCGGCGCAGATCGTCGCGGTACAGGGTGACGTCGAGCCGGCCGAGGCCGATACGCACTCCGCTGAACTCCGCCACGGCGGCCGCGAGACGCTCGGCGAGCGGCACTCCACCGGCGGGGATGCCCAGCAGCACGACCGATCGCGCGGTCGGGCCGCCCAACGCGGTCTTCTCGATGATCTGATGGGCCATGCGGGCAACGGTGCGCGCGACATCGCCGGATGAGAGCAGATGTCGCTCCCCACCCGGGTCCGTCGCGCCACGGGAACGCGGCGCCACGGCCGACCTCCTTCCCCGCCTCGCCGGACGGGTCGTTAAAGGATGTCCAGTGGGCACCCGTTCAGTGGTACGGACACTGCAGGGGTGAACCCGATACGTGACGATACCAGCCACTCTCTGTAGCCCTTCCGAGTGGTAGAACGCGTCTCCCCCGCATGCCGCAGCGACATCAGCTTGACCTGGTGACGACAGCGAGCGACCATTACTCTGCGTATCGATCTCAGCCTCCCCGCGGCGATGGCTACCGGCCGACGGGGCGAACGAACGGAGAACCGCTAGATGGGCGATTACGCCAAGGCGCTAGGAGCGAAGCTCCGCGCCATCCGCCAGCAGCAGGGGTTGTCACTGCATGGCGTCGAGCAGAAGTCCGGCGGCCGCTGGAAGGCCGTCGTCGTCGGCTCGTACGAGCGGGGCGACCGTGCCGTGACCGTGCAGAAGCTGGCCGAGCTCGCCGACTTCTACGGTGTCCCGGTAGCCGAGCTACTGCCCGAGGGCAGGGTGCCGTCCGGAGCCGAGCCGGCCACCAAGATCGTGATCAATCTCGAGCGGCTGCAACAGCTTCCCGCCGAGAAGGTGGGACCGCTCGCACGCTACGCGGCCACCATCCAGAGTCAGCGTGGGGACTACAACGGCAAGGTACTCTCGATCAGGACCGAGGACCTGCGGTCGTTGGCGATCATCTACGACATGACCCCCGGTGAGCTGACCGAACAGCTCATCGACTGGGGCGTGCTTCCCCCGGAGGCGCGGCCGTCCAAGGAGGACTGACCGCGCCGCGGTCAGCGGCCCCCACCCCGAACAGCATGGTCCCTGCCATGGAGATGGCCCCTGCCGCGCACCAGGTCACAACGTTGCCCGCAGGTGCTCGGCGATGCGGGCGATGCTGTCGAGTAGACCGTTGACGAACCGTGGCGACTCGTCGGTCGACAGCATCTTGGCCAGTTCAATGGCCTCGTCGATGGCCACCGCGTCAGGCAGGTCGGCCTCCCACAGCAACTCGTAGACGCCTAGCCGAAGCACGGCACGGTCCACCGGCGGCATCCGTCCCAGCGTCCAGCCTTCGGCGTGCTCGGAGATCAACTCGTCGATGCGGACCCGGTTGTCGGTCACGCCTCGCACCAGGGCACGGGTGTACTCGTTGACCGGCGCCACGTCCGGCGAGTCGACCCGCTCGGCGAGCAGGGCGACCGGGTCGACCTCACGGAGGTCGGCCTCGTAGAGGACGTCGACCGCGCGCCTGCGTGCTTTGCTGCGCGCGCCCATCTCAGCTGGCGACGCGGCCGAGGTACCGGCCGTCGCGGGTGTCCACCTTGACCTTCTCGCCGGTGGTGACGAACAGCGGGACCTGGATCTCGGCGCCCGTCTCCAGGGTCGCCGGCTTGGTGCCGCCGGTGGATCGGTCCCCCTGCAGGCCGGGGTCGGTGTGCTGGATGACCAGCTCGACCGAGGTCGACAGCTCCACGTACAGCGGGGTGCCGTCGTGCACCGCCACCATCGCCTCGGTGTTCTCCAGCATGTAGTTGGCGGCGTCACCGACGGTCGCGTCGGGCACCGTGATCTGGTCGTAGGTGTCGGAGTCCATGAAGACGAAGTCGGCGCCGTCGCGGTAGAGGTAGGTCATGGACCGCTTGTCGACGGTCGCGGTGTCCACCTTGGTGCCGGCGTTGAAGGTCTTGTCCACCACCTTGCCGGACAACACGTGCTTGAGGGTGGTGCGGACGAAGGCACCGCCCTTGCCCGGCTTGACGTGCTGGAACGCCACGACGGTCCAGAGCTGGCCGTCGAGATTGAGCACCAGTCCGTTCTTGAGGTCGTTGGTGGTGGCCACGGTGGCGGTGTCTCCTGTAGTCGTGGTCGATCGCGGGACCGCTCGACCGGGGGCTGTCCGTGCGTGGCGACCAGGGGCGGCCACCGGCTGATCACACGGCATGGACGGCCACGAACTCGGTCGTGGCCAAGGGCTCCAGTGTAGCTGGGTAGATCGGCGGCGAACGCCTAGGCTGGCCCGATGCGAGCTTGGCTGGTGCGCGGGGTGTCGATGGCCGTGGTGCACGCTGTCGTCCTGACGGCGGTCGCCGATGTCAGGGTGACCCATCCTGACTGGACCGCTTGGGCGCGGCCGCTGTCGCTGGCCGTGCTGGCCGTGCTCGCCATGCTGTGGGGCGGGCTGGACACCTGGCAGGGCCGGACTGGCCACGGCATGGTGTGGTTCAGGGCCGCTCTGCTCGCCGGCCCGACCGCCGGCGTACTCGGTCTTGTCGGCCAGGGCCTGCTGGTCGACAAGACCGGGGTGGAGGCGCTGGGAGCGGCGGTCACCGGCGGAGCGGCGTTCACCGCGCTGCTGGTCCTCGTACCGGCTTTCGCTGGGTTGGCACTGGCCAGGATCACCTCACATCCGGCCGCGGCCGAACAGCGACAGGTCTGATCCCTTCGGCATGCCGTCCCATTCCTCGTCGGACACCTCGCTGACCGGCGAGGAGTTGAACTGGACCGCGCGGGCGGAGCCGACCGGCCACAGCTTGCCGTCAAGGAGCAGGGCGTAGGGCCGATCCGGGGCATGCACCGCCGCGGCGCCCGGGGACACCGCGGCCACGACCGGCAGCGAGTCGAGTCCGTCGACCGGCGTGTCCAGCACCGCGGCGGCAAGCTGGTCGGCCACCGAGCGCCGGTCGACATGGACGAGGTGTCCGTCGACGACCAGTACCACGGTGCGATCGGGCGCGGGCATCGCAAACCCGTCGAGGGTGGCCGGCGAGCGGCAGCCGCCGACCCCGGTCAGGTCGACGCCGAAGTGCATGAGGTCGGTTGGCGCACTCGCCTGCCGTACGGCGCGCACGAGGTCGACCGGCACCCGATCACACGGGTCGTCGGCGGAGGCCGGGGCGTGGCCGTCGGCCCTGCGTACCAGCCCCGGACCCTCCTGCCACGGACCGTCGAGCACCACTTCGGCGTAGGGGTGGGCGGTGAAGTCCCTGTTCCAGAAGGTCACCACCGTGCCTCTGCCGTCCGCCTCGTGTGCCACCGCGAAGGCGTCCAACGCGTCGACCCACATCCAGTCGGCGCTGAAGGCATCCACGATCGACACGGCGCGCGGTGTGCCGTCCGAACGGCCGGTGGGGGTCGGCGTGAAACCCGAGGCGGTCAGCTGCTGTGTTCCGGTGGCGAAGGAAGGGTCGGGCGAGCGCAGCACGAACTGCCCGGCCCCGTTCCAGCCGGCCGCCTTGGCCGTGGTGTCGGTGAACATGAGGTAGAACCAGCCGTCGAGGTACAGCGCGGAGGGCTGGCCGACACCGTAGGCGTTGTCCCGCCTCGTCTCCAAGGATGGGACAACCACCGGCTCGTCACCCCTGCGCTGCCAGGTGATCCCGTCCTGGCTGGTGGCCAGGCCAATCGCGTTGCCGTGGGCGAGATCGCCGGCCGATCCGGTGTAGTACAGGTAGTAGGTGCCCTTGACCTTGAGCACCGACGGGTCGCAGGTGTGCACGGCGTCGAAGCCGGTACCGGAGCCGTGGAAGGCCGCCGTGGCCTGCCCGAACGGGCCGTCCAGAGCGGCCGAGGATGCCGTGAGCACGTCGTCTCCCGGCGTTCCGACGTCGGGAAGCTGGCTACACCACCACATCCGGTACGAGCCGCCGTCGAGCACCACACTCGGTGCGTAGTTGTACGGTGCGGCCGCGCCCCCGGACGCCACCACCGCGGCGCTTCGCCGCGACCGGTCGGTCGCCAGCCTCACCGGTGCCGACAGTGCGGCCGAGGAGACGCCGGACTGGGCGGAACTGCCTGCTGGTGTGCTGCCGCACGCAGCGGGAAGGGCCACGGCGCCGGCCAAGACCAGGGTCGCCGACACGGCCACCCACGCGGATCGAGTGCGCACGTCGGGGCGAACCTCCACGATCGACGGTCGGCACGGAGCTTCCCATTCTAGGAAGCCAAACCGCCCATGTGGGTGACCTATGGTCACTTTCGGGGCACGAAGCCAACCCGCCCGCTCAGGCCCATCGCTGTCCTCTTGCCAAGTCGATGCCTAGTAACTACCCAGAGCGCCTGGTAGACTACTGAACGTGTCAGAACCGTCCTCACCCTGAGTGGACGGAGGTCCGCCGTGAGCCTCTTGGATGTCATCCTGCCGTGGCGTACCGCCCAGCGACTCCACAAGATTCCGAATTCCGGCCGGGACGAGGACGCCACGTTCGACCGGCTGGGCTTCTGGCGCTCCGCCTGCGGACTCGTCACCGTCGCCGCGGTCGGGCTCAGCTTCGGAAAGAGCCTGTACGCCACCGTCATCGGAAACGGCGGCTCGGATCTCGCGGTCAACGCCAGCATCGGCATCGGCGCGATGGTGCTGTGTGTCGCGGGGATCTACCTCATCACGCGCCGGGAACACCGTAGTGCCCTGCACGAAGGCACCAAACAGATGCTGCGCAACATGGGCATCCTGTGCCTCACCGCCGTCGCTCCCGCCCTGGCGATTCCTCCGCTCAGGTCCGTTTACCACGACTTCCCGCTGAGCCTGCCGATCCTGATGCTCGTCTGCGGACCGTTGGGCTGTGCCTACCTCATGGACCTCGCCGACCGAAGGCGCCTCGGTGCACGCCGCGGACGGTTCCTGCTGTACGTCATGACCGGCACAGTGGTGGCGCTGGTGGCGCTGAGCACCGTCGGTATCAAGGAGGGTGACCGCGTCGCCAACCTCGCCGTGGTCCTCGTCGCCGGCCCCGCCGCACTCTGGTGGCTGCTCTATCTGGTCTTCCTGTGCTACTGGATGGCACGCACCGTCATGTGGGCAGGCGCGGTCCATCCGATGCTGGCGCCGATCGGGGTCATGCTCATCGTCGTCGCCGCGTTCGCCAACAAGGTCACCTACTACCGAGCCGACGACGTCCCGTTCACCGTCTGGCTAACGATGAGCCTGTGCGGCCTCGTCGCCACGTGTGCTCTTGGCGTAGCCGAAATCCGTGCGCTCAGCCGACGTGGCGTGAGCCTGCGCAACGGTCCCGAACCGACGATCGCCGCATGAGCCATGCCACGACAGGTCAGCGATCGGCGATCCACCGCAGGGCGAGCAGGTAACCCCGAACACCGAGGCCCACGATCACCCCGTCGGCCACCGCCGAGAGGTAGCTGTGCCGACGGAACTCCTCCCGGCGATACACGTTGGAGATGTGCACCTCGACGAGCGGCGCGGTCAGTTGGGAGCAGGCGTCGCGAACCGCGATGGAGGTGTGCGTCCACGCGGCCGCGTTGAGCACAACGGGCGTGCCGTTATCGGCGGCCTCGTGCAGCCAGCCCAGCAGCTCGCTCTCCTGGTCGGTCTGGCGCACCTCCACGTCCAGCCCCAACTCGGCGCCGCCACGCTGGCAGAGCTCGACCAGGTCGGCATGAGTCGTGCTCCCGTACACCTCGGGTTCCCGCGTTCCCAGCCGGCCAAGGTTCGGGCCATTGAGCACGAAGACCTTCATCACGATGCCGCCCCTTGTCGGTTCATGGCCGCATAGGCGGCGGCCAGAAGATCGGGATCAGGGCCCTCCAGCCGGCCCGGCTTGCCCAGCCCGTCGAGCACCACGAACCGAAGCGTGCCGGCCCGTGTCTTCTTGTCGTTACGCATGCCCTCGAGCAGTTCGGGCAACGCGTCCTGGTCGTAGCTGGTCGGAAGGCCGAGCATGGTCAGCACCGACCGGTGCCGGTCCGCGGTGCCGGCGTCGAGCCGACCGGCCAGGCGGCCCAGTTCAGCGGCGAAGACCATGCCGACGCTGACCGCCGCGCCATGCCTCCAGCGGTACCGCTCGCGGCGTTCGATCGCGTGCGCCAGCGTGTGTCCGTAGTTGAGGAACTCCCGTGAGCCGGACTCACGGAGGTCGCCGGAGACCACGTCGGCCTTGTACCGGATCGCGCGGCACACCAACTCGCCGAGCACGTCACCGGCCGGGTCGAGCGCGGCAACGGGATCGGCCTCGACCAGGGTCAGGATCTCGGGGTCGGCGAGGAATCCCGCCTTGACCACCTCCGCCATGCCCGCGGCCAGCTCACCCGGCGGCAAGGTGGTCAGCGTGTCGAGGTCGGCGAGGACCGCGGACGGCTCGTGGAACACGCCGACCAGGTTCTTGCCCGCTTCGGTGTTGATGCCCGTCTTGCCGCCGACGGCCGCATCGACCATGCCCAACAGCGTGGTCGGCAGGTGCACCACGCGGACGCCACGCAGCCAGGTGCCCGCCACGAAGCCGGCGAGGTCGGTGACGGCACCGCCGCCGAGTCCGACGACCGCGCCGGTCCGGTCCAGGCCGATCCGGCCGAGCGCCTCCCAGCAGGATCCGGCCACCGCCAGTGCCTTGCCGTGCTCGGCGTCGGGCACCTCGACCAGATGCGTATCAACGCCGGCACCGTTCAGCTCGGCGCGCACCGCCTCCGCGGTCGCGGCCAGCGATGGCTGGTGCAGCACCGCCACGGTGGGCGCGCCCGCGATCACCCGCACCAGCTCGCCGAGCAGGCCTCGGCCCACCACCACGTCGTAAGGACGTTCGGCGGCGACCGGAATGCGAACCGGCTGTCCTGCCATCAGAGCTCTCCCTTGGCGGTCAGTGCGCTGACCACAGCGTCAACGACATCGTCCGGTTCACGGCCGTCGGTGCCGACCTCGACTGTGGCGACCTCCCGGTACAGCGGCAGGCGGGCGTCCAGCAGGGCCTTCCAGGTGGCGCGGGGGTTGACACCGGCGAGCAGCGGGCGGGCGGTGGACAGCCCGGTGCGCCGCACGCCCTCGGCAAGGCCGACGTGGAGGAACACGACGGCGTGCCCGGCGAGCCGGTGGCGGGTCCGCTCGGCCAGCACCGCTCCCGCGCCGAGCGCCAGCACGCCGTCATGCTCTGTCAGTCCGGTGGCGACGGCGTGCTCCTCCAGGCGTCGGAAGGCTTCCTCGCCGTCCTCGGTGAAGATGTCAGAGATCGGCTTGCCGGCCGTGGCCGTGATGTCGGCGTCCACGTCCCGGAACGACAGCCCGAGCCGCCGGGCCAGGAGCTCGCCAATGGTGGTCTTGCCAGCCCCCGGCGGTCCGACAAGCACGGCGCGCGGGTTCACCAGCGCTCCTTGAGTGCCGTGAGGTAGCCGTCGGCGTTGCGCCGGGTCTCGGCGAGCGAGTCGCCGCCGAACTTCTCCAGCGCGGCGTCGGCGAGCACCAACGCGACCACCGATTCCACCACCACGCCCGCCCTTGGCACCGCGCAGATGTCGGAGCGCTGGTGGATGGCCACCGCTGGTTCGCCGGTCGCCACGTCGACCGTGGCCAGTGCCCGCGGCACCGTGGAAATCGGCTTCATCGCCACCCGCATCCGCAGCGGCTCGCCGTTGGTGATACCGCCCTCCAGACCGCCGGCCCGGTTGGTGCGCCGGGTCACTCCGCTCACCGCCGGCCCCCGGTCGATCTCGTCGTGGGCCTGGCTGCCGCGGCGACGTGCGGTGGTGAACCCGTCGCCGATCTCGACACCCTTCATCGCCTGGATGCCCATCAGAGCACCGGCGAGTCTCGCGTCGAGCCTGCGGTCCCAGTGCACATGCGACCCCAGTCCCGGCGGGAGTCCATAGGCGATGGCCTCGATCACGCCGCCGAGGGTGTCCCCCTCCTTCTTGGCGTCGGCCACCTCGGCCATCATCGCCTCGGTGCCGGCGGCGTCGAACGCGCGCACCGGGTTGGCGTCGATGGCGGCCAGGTCGCGTGGCACCGGCAGCGGCGCGTCGTCGGCGATCCCGGCGGCCCCGATGGACACCACGTGGCTGATCACCTCGACGTCGAGGAGCTGGCGCAGGAAGAGCCGCGCCACAGTACCGAGCGCGACCCGCTCGGCGGTCTCCCGCGCACTGGCCCGCTCCAGCACCGGCCTCGCCTCACCGAAGCCGTACTTCTGCATGCCGGGCAGGTCGGCGTGGCCGGGACGCGGCCTGGTCAGCGGCGCGTTGCGCGCGGAATCCACCAGCTCCTCACCGGGGACGGGATCCGCGGCCATCACCTTCTCCCACTTGGGCCACTCGGCGTTGGCGATGCGGACCGCGATCGGCCCACCCTGGGTCAGGCCGTGGCGCACCCCGCCGAGAAACTCCACGTGGTCGGTTTCGAAGTCCATCCGCGGGCTGCGGCCAAAGCCGAGCCGTCGCCGGGCGAGGTGCACGGACAGGTCCTCGGTGGTCACCGACACACCGGCGACCATGCCCTCCAGAACGCCCACCAGCGCGGGGCCGTGTGACTCCCCAGCGGTCATCCAACGCAGCACGGTCCGATCCTCGCATACCGGCGGGCGCGGCGAAGATCGTTCCCGGACATCGGCGTCCAACCATCGTCTCGGCTGGACTCACTGGTCAGACGAGTCGTTCCGCGACACTGGTGTCGTTCCGTGAGCGGGCACCGGCAGGGTTGTCGGTCCGGCGGAACACCATGCGCAGTTTGTCAAGTAGACCGTCGCGATCAGTGCCGCGACCGACGCTCAGCTGGCCCAGCCCCAGTTGCGCTGGATCACCGTTGTTTCGCCACGGTTTGGGCCGCCCGCCGAAGCGCGGTGGCCTCCGGGGTGCGGTCCGCACGCCGAGTGAGGAGCATGATCTTCATTGGTTCCGCGGACTCGCGGATGGGCACGAACGTCAGATCGTTGGGCACCAGAATGGACGACTGCACGCATAGTGCGTATCCGCGGCCGGCCGCGACCGACGCGATGGCGACCTCGGGACTCTGGGTGGCCGGACCGAGGCGCGGGTCGAGCTGGTGTGCGGTGAACACGTCCAGCAGGTGCTGTCGAAACTCGGGCGACTTGCTTTCCGTGGGCAACAACAGTGGCGCGTGCGCCAGATCCACAAGGGACACCGTTGGCGCAGTGGTGAGCGGATCGTCGCGTTTGAGCAACGCGTGCAGTGGCGCGCTGCGCAGCAGCTGCGTGGCAAGGCCCCGGGGAGCACGGGGGACGAGGACTTCCCACCCAACGCCAGCCGTGATGTCGCCGGTGTGCAGCGCATCAAACTGATCCGCGGTACGCATGTCGACGACACGGACGTCGATATCCTGATGAAGCACGAGAATGTTGCGGAACAGCTCGCCAGCCACACCCGTGAGGCCCGGAGCGATGGCCACTCGTACCGGGCCAGGGGTGAGCGCGCCGACCGCGGCCCTCGTGGCGGTGAGCACGTGGTCCGCTTGCGTGAGCGCCGCGGTGGCATGGGCCACGAACACCTCACCGACGGAGGTGAGCACCATCCCGGTGGGACTCCGGTCGAACAGGGGCGCGCCCGCCTCTCGTTCGACCAGTGCTACCTGCTGCGCCAGCGACTGTGGTGTCACGTGCACCGACCGGGCCGCGGACCGGATGGTCCCGCACTCCGCGATCGCGACGACGTAGCGCATCTGACGCAGATCCATGCCTCTCCCTGGTGGCAGGTACAGCCTGACACTTCCCTGAGTCTCGCCGCGCGGGGCGGACAAATCAACTGTGGATCCCGGTGACAGGCCCAGCCTGACTCCCGAGAGGGAAATCCTGTCACCTGACAGGTTTTACAAAACATCTCTTGTTGCTTAGTGTTGCCTCGCACCAGGACGAGGTTCAGTTATCCGAGAAAAATGCGTCTCATTGATCTGGGGCGGCTTCACGGGACCGGGGAATGTGTCCGCATAGTTGCGGGGACAGGGAGTCGAGAATGAGCGGACGATTCAGCCTGACCCAGTTGGGCCGGACGGCATTGGGCCCTGTTTCGGCACGTGCGGACGAAAGCCGGCGGCCCGACCGTCTTTTCGACGACCGATTGGCGGCCGCGTTTGTCCATGCCACGGGCAGCGAGTCGTTCTTGTTCGCTGAGAACGAACGAGCTCGCCTGCTCCGGGCCATGGGGGATTATCTAGCGATTCGAACACGATTTTTCGACGACTATCTGAGACAGGCCTGTCGGCAGGGATGCCGACAGGTGGTGCTGGTCGCGGCCGGCCTTGACACCCGGTCGTTCCGGCTGCGGTTGCCCGTGGGGGTGCGGGTATTCGAACTGGACAGATCCGACGTGCTCGACTTCAAAGAGAAGGTGCTTGCCGACGAGGCGCCGACACCGTCCTGCCAGCGGATCGTGCTCCGGACAGATCTCGCTGACGACTGGACACGTGACCTCCAGACCGCGGGTTTCCGGCCTGCTGAGCCGACCGCATGGCTCGTCGAGGGCCTGTTGGTCTATCTCGACGGCCGCGTCACCGATGATCTGTTCGCGGCACTGACGGAATTGTCGGCCGACGGCAGCCGCGCCGGCATCGACGACAGCGGGGCGGCACTGCTCCGCTCCGATGCCATGCGCGCCGAACTCGGTGATTCTCCGCCCGCCGGGATAACCGGATACTCGCACACCGTCCCGGTCCGCGACCGGTTGGCCGAGCATGGTTGGCGGCACGTGATCGACCACGACATCGCCGACCTCGCGGTGCGCTACGGCCGCCCGCCCCCCGCGGCGTTTCCGCCGTCGCGAGCCACCACCGATGCCCGCGGCGGCCTTGTGCTGGCCGAGCGCTGAGGGGTCCGAAAAGGGTGCCGTCGGCGCTGCCGTATCCCCCCGCCGGTCACCGCAGTTGCCCCACGACAACGGGAGAGACCATGGCTAGCTCGGTGACCGAGTCCATTCCCTCATATCCCTTCGGCACACCGGTGGGCTTAGAGATCGACCCGAGATACCTCGAGTTGCGTCGCCATCGACCCGTTGCCCGGATACGTCTGCCCTACGGCGGCCAGGCATGGCTGGTCACCAGGCACGCGGATGTCAAGCAGGTGCTCAGCGATCCGCGGCTGAGTCTCGGCGCGGCGGCCGGCAGGCAGGACGTGCCGCGCTACACCGAACATCCGCCGCGGCCGGGCAACGTGCTGACCGGTCTGCCCTCGATGGATCCACCCGAGCACAGCAGGCTTCGCAGGCTCGCCGCCAAGGCCTTCACCGCACGACGCGTGGAGACCTTACGGCCTCGAGTCGAGGCACTGGTCGACGGTTTCCTCGACGACCTC
>JAFAZC010000075.1 GCA_019239965.1 Kutzneria sp.
GGAACAGGCGCACCTCGCGGCCGTGCGGCTGATCGCCGACCGTAGGGAGGGGCTGGCCCGGCTGACCGGCCAGGTCGAGGCGCTGCGCAGCAAGAACAACGCCACCTCCGACGAGGTCGAACGACTGTCCACGGCGCTGGCCGAGGCCGGTGAACGGGCCGAACAGGCCCGCGTCGAGCTAGCCGAACAGCGGGAGGCCGCCGGTACCGAGGACGAGGGCGATGTCGGCCTC
This sequence comes from Kutzneria sp., assembly GCA_019239965.1. Taxonomy (GTDB): domain Bacteria; phylum Actinomycetota; class Actinomycetes; order Mycobacteriales; family Pseudonocardiaceae; genus Kutzneria. The sequence continues at coordinate 233 of JAFAZC010000075.1, forward strand.
GACGAACGCCACCAACTGGCCGTTGAGGCCGACGAGGCCGCCAAGAGCAGGGTGGAGGAGCTACTCGCCGCCGAACGCGCCGCCGACAAGGAGATCTCTTCTTGGAAGGCGAGAGTCGAGGCGCTGTCGCTGGGCCTCACCCGCAAAGACGGAGCCGGTGCGCTGCTGGCTGCCGGGGACCGGCTGCCGGGTCTGCTCGGTTCGGTCGCCGCGCTGCTCACCGTCGAACCGGGTGCGGAGGCGGCGCTGGCCGCCGCGCTCGGTCCGGTCGCCGACGCGGTCGCGGTGGCCGGAGGCGACGACGCCGTCGCGGCACTGCGCCTGCTGCGGTCGGGCGACGCCGGGCGAGCCGGAGTGCTTGTCGGCGGTGCCGGCGGGCTGGATGGCCGGGACGGGTGGCCCATGCTGCCGGCGGGTGCCCGCTGGGCCGTCGACCTTGTGCGTGCGCCCGAGCCGTTGCTTCCCGCTGTGCGGCGGGCTCTTGACCGGATGATCGTCGTGGCTGACCTCGCCTCGGCGCACGCCGCGGTGACCGCCGAACCCGGACTTCGTGCGGTCACCCGTGACGGCGACGTGCTCGGTGCGGACTGGGCGGTCGGCGGCTCCGGTCGGGCGCAGAGCACGATCGAGGTGCAGGCCGCCGTCGATGAGGCGCGGGAGCGGCTCGGTGTGGCCGAGCGCGCGCTCGAGCAGGCCAGTGCGGCCCTTGTCGGCGCACGTGCCGAACGTCAGGCGCGCCGTGCCGAGGTGGCCGCCATCGCGGAACAGCGCGGCGAAGCCAAGATCCGCAGAGTCCGGTCTGGTGAGCGGCTGAACCGACTGCACCAGGCCGTGTGTTCAGCCGAGGCCGAGGTGCAGCGGATCGCCGCGCAGCGGAGCAAGGTCGAGCAGTCACGGCAGGAGGCGGTCGAGAAGCTCGCCGAGCTCGAGGAGCGACTCGCCGCCGCTCAGGAGCTGACCGTCGAGGAGGAGCCCGACACCGCTGAGCGCGACGAGGCCAGCACGCAGTTGGCGGCGGCGCGGCAGGCGGAGATGGACGCGAGGCTGTCGCTGCGCACCGCTGAGGAACGCGCGAGGGCTTTGCAGGGCAAGGCCGAGCAGCTGCGCAGGGCCGCACGTGCCGAGCGGGACGCACGTGAGCGCGCCGAACGGGCCAGGCTGGCCAGGATCCGGGGCGCCGCGGTCGCCGAGGCCGTCGTCGCCGCGGGGGAGGTCGCGCTCGCACGGATCGAGTCCTCGCTGCGCAGGGCCGCCGCCGAGCGCGACGACGTCCAGTCCCGGCGCGCCGGGCGGGAAGCCGAGCTGGCGCGGGTCAGGGGTCAGGTCAGGGAACTGACCGGCGAATTGGAGAAGCTGACCGACGCGGTGCACCGGGACGAGGTGCTGCGGGCCGAGCAGAGACTGCGGCTGGAGCAGCTGGAGACCAAGGTCACCGAGGACTTCGGCATCGGCATGGCCGATCTCGTCACCGAGTACGGTCCGGACGTGCCGGTTCCGCCGACCCCGACCGAGCTGGCCGAGTACGCCGCCGCCAAGGAGCGCGGCGAGTTGGTCACCGAGCCGCAGTCGATGCCCTACGACCGTGAGGTGCAGGCGCGTCGGGCCAAGCGCGCCGAGCGGGATCTCGCCCAGCTCGGCAAGGTCAATCCGCTGGCGCTCGAGGAGTTCGCCGCGCTCGAGGAGCGCTACAAGTTCCTGTCCACCCAACTCGAGGACCTCAAGGCCACCCGGCGTGACCTGCTCACCGTGGTCAAGGAGGTCGACGACAAGATCCTCGAGGTCTTCACCTCCGCGTACCACGACGTGGCGCGTGAGTTCGAGCTGGTTTTCGCCACGCTGTTCCCTGGCGGTGAGGGCCGGCTGGTGCTCACCGAGCCGGACGACATGCTCACCACCGGCGTGGACGTGGAGGCCCGGCCGCCCGGCAAGAAGATCAAGCGGCTTTCCCTGCTGTCCGGCGGCGAGAAGTCGCTCACCGCGGTCGCGATGCTGGTGGCGATCTTCCGCGCGCGGCCTTCACCGTTCTACGTGCTCGACGAGGTCGAGGCGGCGCTGGACGACACCAACCTGCGCCGGCTGATCAGTCTGTTCGATCAGCTGCGGGAGCGCTCGCAGCTGCTCATCATCACGCACCAGAAACCCACCATGGAAATCGCCGACGCGCTCTACGGCGTGAGCATGCGCGGCGATGGCATCAGTGCGGTCATTTCGCAGCGCATGCGCGGCGGCAAAGACCAGGAGCCCCTACCGGAGGCGGATTCCGGGGAAACGGAGGAATCCGAGCCGCGGGCGGACGCGGTGTGACCACTTTCTCCCTGCGTTGCGTGAGGTCAGCCGAGTCGTCGAATTCTGTATTCGTCACTCGGCTTTCCGCTGAGCAGAAGGTCGAGTCGACCAGTGAGCACATAGGTTCCGCAGGCGCCCCGCGCTATTGTGGTCGGCGCCGGATCCGGCCATGCCAATGAGTTCGCTACGGTCGCGGTTCGCCAATGGTCCGTTGAATCAAGCGTCACCACCCTGTTGGCGCTGGTGTTGTCGATTTCCTGAATGGTGGAGGGCCCGTCGAGGAGCAGTCCATCGGGAGCACCGATCGGGGCGTCCACCGCGACCCGGGCCACGGTGCGCGAACCGTCCAGCGCCACTCGGTAGAGCGCGCGGGCGGAGGACTGGGCGACGAGCAGGAAGCCGTCGGGGTTCCAGACGATCCCATTGGCACCATTGCCTTTGCCGACCGGGACCAGCTGGTCGTCACGGACCAGTATGGACGGTGCTCCCGTCAGCGACACCTCGTACACCGCGCCGCTGACAGAGTCGGTGACGAAGGCGCTGCCGTCGGGGCCGACCGTGACGTCGTTGCCGAAGTGCCCGTGCCCGGTGTCCAGCGAGCCGAGATCGACATACGCGATCCGCTGTCCGGACGCCAGGTCGTAGATGCCGAGCCCGGCGGTCTTTCCGTTGGTCTGCGGTGAGGTCCTGTCCGCGATGCCGATGTCGCCGTTCACCACGAGGATTCGGTTCCTCGGTGTGTCGACGGTGATTCCCATGGTGGTGATGAGCGCCGGATCGGACACCAGTGTGTTCACGGAGCCGTCGAGATTCACGATGCTCACGGTTCCGTGCTTGACCGATCCGACAAGGAAACGTTCCCTAGTTGGATCGTAGGCGATTCCCTCGGGATGCAGTGTGGGGGCGGAACCGACCATCGAATCCGGGTAGCAGGACTTCTCCGCACGTGCTGGAGAGGAAGGCAAGAGTGCGGTGGCGGAGATGGCCGCCAATACAATCGTCATTAATCGAATTGTCATATCGGCAAAGGCTAGTCGTTCGCCTGGCATGTCGGCACCGACGAAGGTCTTGCCGGGTGATCGGATGTCCCGCGCCGCTGCGTCAGTCTGTCGTATTCGGTCAGATGTGAACGCCGCCACTAGGGCCCTGGACGGCTGACAGCGCGTGAGGCGCCGACTACGGTAGGGCATGACGCGGTGGGGGCCGCGCGGACGGTGTCCAGTCGAGGAAGCGGGGACGCCATGGGCGACGTGTCCAAGCGTGCCACCTTCGGGTCGGTTTTCGCCGTCGGCGAGTTTCGTGCGTTGTGGAGCGCGGAGTTGCTCTCCGTCGCGGGAGATCAACTTGCCAGGGTCGCGCTCTCCGTACTGGTCTACGGGCGGACACACTCCGCCGCGCTCACCGGCCTGACTTACGCGCTGACCTTCGTGCCTTCGCTGGCGGGTGGCGTCTTTCTCGCAGGGCTCGCCGACCGGTTCCCGCGGCGCGACATCATGGTCGTGATCGACCTGGCGCGAATGGCACTCATCGCGCTGGCGGCTCTGCCCGGCACGCCACTGGTCGTCCTCGGCGCGCTGGTCGCCGGCGTGTCCCTAGTGAACGCCCCGTTCAAGGCGGCTCAACTGGCGCTGCTCCCCGACGTGCTCGGCGCGGACCGGTACGTGCTTGGCATGGCACTGCGCACCATCACCAACCAGTCAGCCCAGCTGGCCGGGTTCGCCGGCGGCGGCCTGCTGGTCGCTGCGGTGGATCCACACATCGGGCTTGCGCTCGACGCGGTCACCTTCGGTGCCTCGGCGGTGGTGATCTGGTTGGGTGTCGACCGCCGCGCCGCGCCGGCCATCGACAGCGCACCCGCGGTGAACAAGTCGCCGCTAGCCTCCAGCGCGACGGCCGTGCGGTTCATCGCGGCCAATCGCGCGCTGCGCTCGCTGATCGTGATGAGCTGGCTCACCGGGCTGTTCATCGTCTACGAGGGGCTCGCGGCGCCTTATGCCATGCCACTGGGCGGCAATGCCGCGGTGGGAGTCGTATTGGCCAGTGATCCGCTCGGCGCGATGGTCGGAGCGTTCGTGTGGGGACGCTTCGTGCCGCGGGAGCTCGGCGCGCGGCTGGTGGGTGTGGTGACCCTGCTCGCCGGCGTCCCGCTGATCGGCTGTCTGTTCCGTCCCGGACTCGCGGTGTCAACGGTGCTGTTCGCGACCGCGGGCGCGTTGGGCACGGCGGCGTTGATGCAGAGCACAGCGTCGTTCGTGGAACTGCTTCCGCACTCCGGCAGGGCGCAGGCACTTGGGCTGTCCAATTCGGGGCTGACGACCGTGATGGGGCTCAGTCCCTTCGCTGCCGGGGCGGTGGCCGACCACCTCGACACGGCGACGACGATCGGCCTTGTCGGTGTGGTCGGCACCCTGATCGGTGCTGGGGTGGCGGCAACCTGGCGGCGTGCTTTGGCCGCCACCCCAGTCGGTGCCCGTATCCCCGGCGCTCAGCCCGCGGGGGAAGGGTAGGAGTTCACTGATCCCGGCTGGTCATGGGTGACTACCTCTTCCTGTTCGGTACGGCTTCGTCACACGATGCGTCTGGCGAACCGTATGTGATTCGATGGATACTCGATGTGGAAAAGCGTTTCGAGGGGGCGTGATATGACGATTGTGACGCTTGGGGGGCGCGGTGAGGGCACAGTTGTGCCGCAATTGGGTAAGTGCGGTAGCTGGTTCACTCGGTGGGCGTTGTGGACGCGTCCGCGTCCGTGGGTGGTGTTCACACTCATCGTGGAAACCTGTGTTGCCGCATTGATCGTCGCGGCCTTCGTGATGGTGCCGGTGCACCCGGGAGATCTTGTTGTATTCGGAGTCCTGCTCGCACTGGGAATCGCGCAGGCGGAGATGTCCCGTCGCGGAGAGCGACTGCGTCGTCAACTGAGCGAGACCCCGCACATCAACATGACGGCGGTGTGGTTGGTGCCAGGGGCGATTCTGCTGCCGCCCGGCCTCGCCGCGGTCCTCGGCGTCCTGCTCTACCTGCACCTCGGCCTCCGTAGCTGGTACCGGCTGCACAGCGTGGCACCGTGCCGGATGATGGCTAGTGCCGCCGTGGTTGTGCTTTCCTGCTTTGCCTCCTCAGGCGCGTTGATGGTGTTCGGCGTCCACGCGAACGCCTTGATCGGCGAGGGCGCCACCCCGGAACGGACGGCGCTGTTCGTGGCGTCGGTGCTCGCGTTCGAACTCGTCAACGCCACTGTCACCGCGGTAGCGTTGTACCTCGCTGCGATCGAGACACCGACCGCACGGATGTTGTTCGGCAGCTGGGAGGACAACGCGCTCGAGTTTGCGACTGTCTGCCTTGGCGGTCTCACCGCCGCTGTGTTGATCTACCAACCAATTCTTGTCATATTCACATTTATCCCGCTGCTCGTCCTGCATCGTAGTGTATTGGTGAAGCAACTGGAAGTGGCCGCGACAACTGATCATAAAACTGGCCTGCTGAACGCGGTTGCGTGGCACAATCTGGCGAGAGTCGAGTTGTCAAGAGCGCGGCGGAGCAAGACGAGTTTTGGCATCCTCATGGTCGACCTCGATCATTTTAAACGAGTGAACGACACGTACGGTCACCTCGCCGGTGACGCTGTGTTGAAAGCGGTTGCCGACGCGGTCAAGGGCGAAGTTCGCGATTACGATTCGGCCGGCCGATTCGGCGGCGAGGAGTTCGCGGTTCTGCTTCCCGGAATCAGCGAGGCCGATGTCGTCGCCACCGCCGAAAGGATTCGACACAGAGTGACGACCCTTGCCGTCGACGTCCCGCTGGAAGACGGTCGCGGCGTGGTCGACTCGCTGTCCGCCTCGATCGGCGTCGCGGTCTACCCCTACGGCGGCCCGGACGTGGAAGGCTTATTACTCACCGCGGACAGTGCCCTGTACAAGGCCAAGGACACCGGCAGGAACAAGGTCGTCAGCGTCGCCGCCTAGGACGCCGGTCGGGACGGCGCGTGGACCTGTGCACAGGTGCCGAGTTGTCCACAGCCGACGGATTTTCGTGATCATCTTCTGGTAACCGTCGGTAGACTGGGACTGGGCTCGCCCCCCTGGGAATGGGTGGGGGCTGGGCAGTGCTCTTTGATCGACATTCCGTCGTGCCGACCCCGATGGGCGATGCTCTCGCCCTCATCGCGGCCGTGCGCTCCCAGCCGCAGCATGCCGTCGTCGAGGCGGGAACGCGCCATCTCGACGTGCTGACCGCGGCATGCGTCGACGGCCAGGCCACTGGCGACCTGGTTCCAGGCGCCGTCCTCGCGGCATTGGTCATGGGGCACGGCTGCGAGACCGTCAGCTTCGACCGGGATTTCGCGCGTTTCCCAGGATTGCGCTGGTCAACCCCCTGACGGGGGCCTTCCATCCTGGCGGTGGCGGGCACGGTGTGCGGCAACCCGCGACCTGGTGGCACAGGCCCTGGCGCAGAATCGACGGGTGTGATTGCGCGAGGTGTCCGCGAAGGCCGCATCACAACCGGCGGCAGCGCAGCGCCGCAGTGCCTCGAAGCCGTGTCCGGCGGCGAACACGGCCAGCCCCACGGCGGTGATCGCGGCCAGGTCCTCTGCCCAGTTCGCGTCGGGGCGCGAGACATGCAGGTGCCAGGGAGTCCCGTCATGGTTGGACAGGTAGGGCCGCTGCGCGTAACCGGCCAGCAGCTCGTTGACGATCCCGGCCGCCGCGGCGGGGCTGCCCGCTCCGAACACCGCCCCGAGCCGTCCGCCGAGCGCCCTGGTGGCGACCACCTCGTCCTCGGTGACGGCGACAGGTTCCGGCTCGCCGTGTTCCGCCAGGAATCGCCGCAGGTCCGCCGGCTCACTGAGGGCATCGGCGTTCACCAGGTCGGCCGCGATGCGGACGGCCCGATCCGGGTCTTGCAGCGGCATACGCACACCCACAGCATAATGTAACGCGTTAAATGTAAGTATGCGTTACATTGGCGAGGGTGAGGGCCTACTACACGGCCGCGACCCTGGCCAGGCTTGGCGACGAGATGGTCGGCGCCGCGGTGCCGCTCCTGGTGCTGGCACGCACCGGGGGCGTACTGGCTGGTGACATCTCGCTGGCCGGCCTCACCCTGGCCGCCTACGCGCTTCCTTCCATCGGCACCGGCCCGCTGCTGGGAGCCTGGTTGGACGGCACGCGGCACCGCCGCGCCGCGCTGGCCACCAACCAGCTCGCCCTCGCGGCGTCGATGCTGGGACTGGTGGCCACGGTTGGCGCCGCTCCGGGCTGGACCGCTCCGGCCATCGCCCTGGTCGCCGGTCTCACGGTTCCGATGGCCAGCGGCGGATTCACCGGAATGCTGCCGTTGCTGGTGGCGCCGGACAGGCTCGCCGCGGCGAACTCCGCCGAGGCGGTCAGCTTCAGCGTCGCATCGATGGCCGGACCCGCGGTGGCCGGCACCGTGGCGCTGGTGGTCTCACCGGCCGCGGCCGTCGCGATGATCGCGGGGGTGGCCATACTGAGTCTTGTCGCGTTGCTCGCCGTGCCGGCCGTGCCGCCGAGACAGGGCACGACGCGGCTGTCCGTCCGAGACGGCGTGCGGCACCTGCTTCACACCCCGCGGCTGCGTGCGGTGACCCTCACGTCGACCGTGTCGTTTGGCGCCGTCGGCATGCTTGTCGTGGCGTTGCCGGTGCGGACAGGCCAGCTCGGGATCAGCGGCAACGCGTCGGGATTCGTGCTCGCGGCCTTCGAAGCCGGCTGCGTTGTCACCAACCTCGCGTTGATCCGGCTGCAGAACCGCTGGCAGACCGTACTGGTGTGCACGGCGGCCTACGGGGTCGTGCTCGCCGGCTGGGCGGCCGCCCCCTCCTTCCCGGTGCTGCTTGGTCTGGGACTCGTCGCCGGGTTCACCCTCGGACCGGAGCTGCCCGCACTGCTGGCCGCCCGGCAGCGCTACACGCCGGCTGGGCTGCTCAGCCAGGTTGGCACCACCGGAGCCAGCCTCAAAGTTGGCGCGTCGGCGATGGGCTCCGCGCTCGGCGGCCAACTGGTCCCGACCTGGGGTGCGGCCGGCGTGTTCAGCCTCGTCGCCGCCCTACAGGTGATCGCGGTACTGGCCGGACTGCTGGTCAGCCGACCACGACCGGCAGCTCGGCCAGCCCACTGACCAGGACTCGGCGCCACCGCAGCTGCTCGGCCTTCCCGGCGAGGCGCAGTCTCGGAAACCGGCTGATCAGCGCGTGCAATGACTCCTGAAGCTCCAGCCGTGCCAGCGGCGCGCCAAGACAGAAATGTGGCCCGTGGCCGAAGGCGAGGTGCTGGCGGGCGGCACGGTGCGGATCCAACTCGTCGGGCCGGTCGAAGGCTCGCGGATCCCGGTTGGCCGAGCCGATCGCGGCCATCACGCCGTCACCGGCCCTGATCACCGTTCCGGCGATCTCCACATCCTGCTTGGCGATCCGAAGCTGGCCGACTTCGCTGAGCCGGGTGAACCGGAGCAGTTCCTCCACCACCTCCGGCACCAGCCGTGGTTCCCCCACCAAGCGGTCCCACCGGGACGGCTCGCGCAGCAGCGTGGCCACGAAAGTGGCGATCTGGTTCGCGGAGGTCTCGTGGCCGGCCACCAGCAGATTCAGTCCGAACGACACCAGCTCCCGTTCGCCAAGCCGGTCCCCTCCGTCGTCAGCGGCGATGACGAGGTGGTCGAGCAGAGTGGTCGGTGGACGGCGTCCGCCGAGCAGCGCCTCACGGGTGCCAACGACAAGATCGGCCATGTAGTCGGCAAGGTCGGTCATGGCCGCGTCCACACGGTCCTGTTCGGCCATGGACATGCTGTACGCCAGCTCGGTCATGGCCCGGAACCGGGCGCGGTCGGCGTAGGGCACGCCGAGGAGATGACAGATCACCTGGATCGGCAGGGGCAGCGCGAACCGTTCCCGAAGGTCGACGACGTCGCCGGCGGCCGCGAGGCCCTCGGCGAGCGCGTCGGCCAGCCGCCGCACCCATGGCCGTACCTGTTCGATCCTGCGGTGGACGAACACGCTGGCCACCAGTCGGCGAAGCCTGGTGTGCTCGGGGGGATCGGTCGTCGGCAGGGTGCCCGGCAGCGGCGAGGCGACCCCCACCCGCGGTGCGTTCGCCGCCACGACCCCGGCCCTGGAGAACCGCGGATCGGACAGCACCAGTTTCACGTCGTCATACCTGGTCACCAGCCAGACGACGGCACCAGCAAGTGTGCGCACCCGCGCCACCGGACGCTCATCGCGGAGCCGGGCCCAGGTCGGCGACGGGTCGAACCGGAACGCGTCGGGGAACGGAATGTCGAGGATCTCGTCGGCGGGCCGTTCGAAGATCGTCATCTGCTCACGGTAGGTCGGCCTCGACCAGTTCGGGAGCCGCCGTACGGTGCCTCAGCGACATCAGACCGCCGACGATGAGCGTGATCACCACACCGAGCAGCGTGTACCACGGAAACGCCAGCCCGACCTGTTTGCCGTTCACGGTGAACTTCAGCGACACGACGACGGCCATCACGGCGATGGTGATCAGGAAGGCGAGTACCGCGTCGAGCTCCCTGGCTCTGCGCACCAGCAGCCCCAACGCGAACGAGCCGAGCAGTGCGCCGTAGGTGTAGCCGGTGATGCTCAGTCCCAGTTCGATCACCGGGCCGGTCGTCGTGGAGAACATGGACGCGAACACGACGAACACGGCGGCCCACACCAGGGTCCACATCCGGCCGTGCCGCAACTGCGCGTCCTCGGGCAGCGCCTGGCGCCGCAACCGCTGGTAGAGATCATTCACTGTGGAGGTGGACAACGCGTTCAGCGCCGAAGCCAGCGCGCCCATCGTCGACGCCAGGATGCCTGCGATCAGCAGCCCGGCCACGCCGACCGGAAGACTCTCCACGATGAACTTGGCGAAGAACCCGTCGGTGTTCTGCAACCCGAGCTCCTTCGGGGCGGCGCCGTGGTAGAGCACCCACAGTCCGGAGCCGACGAGCAGGAACAGTCCGAATTGGACGAACACGACGATGCCGCTGCCGATTAGGGCCTTCTGGCCGTCCCGAAGGCTCCTCGTCGCCAACAGCCGCTGCACGATCAGCTGGTCGGAACCGTGCGAGGCCATCGAGAACACCGCACCACCGACGACCGCGGTGACGAAGGCGTACTGGCTGGTCAACACGGGCGAGCTGAAATCGAGGAACTGGTAGCGTCCGCCGTCCGCGGCGATCGACATCCAGTTTGACGGCAGTTTGTCGGCGAGCACGACCACCGCCACGATCGCGCCGCCGAGGTAGAGCGCGAGCTGCACCACGTCGACCCAGACCACCGAGCGGACCCCGCCGACGTAGGTGTAGACCACGGTCAACACGGTCAGGCCGAGCACGATGTGCCAGTACTGGGTGTGCAGGCCGTAGGTCGCCAGGATGGCCTGGATCGGAATCGCGCCCGCGAACAGCCGAACCCCCTCGGCGAGCAGTCTCGTGACGACGAAGGCCAGTGACGCCACCGTCTGCGAGGCGGTGCCGAACCGTTTGCCGAGGAACGTGTACGCGGTGACGAAGTTGCCCTTGAAGTATCTCGGCAACAGCACGACGGAAACGATTGTCCTGCCGGCGATGTACCCGAGCGCCAGTTGCAGGTAGGTGAATCCGCTGCCCCACACCAGGCCAGGAGTGCTGATCACGGTGAGCGTCGAGGTCTCCGTGGCGACGACCGAAAGGCACACCGCCCACCACGGCAGGGTGCGGCCGCCGACGAAGAAGTCGGTCCCGGTGCGTTGCTTTCCGCGCAGCAGCAGGCCGATCACGGGCATCGCGAGCAGATACAGCACGATGATGGCGATGTCGGCTGGGTGCATGGCCGCCTCCGTATCGTCGAAAGCCTCAGATGACGCGCAGTCGTTTCACTGACCGGCTCGGTGGTCCGGACGGTCGCAATGGCAGCAGGCCGGGCGTGACGCTGCCGAGCAGCCGGGCGCCACTGGCGCCGGTGGCGCTCGGTGTACTCGCCGCGATGCCGTTCCAGGTCAGAAAGCCCAGCAGGGCTGTCAGATGCGCCTCCTTGGCATGTGCCGGCAGTCCGAACTGGTCGCTGGTGGTGATCTCGGCAGGGGCGAGCCGTGCCGCCAGCGACCGCATTAGGGTGGGATTGCGTACCCCTCCGCCGGAGGCGATGACCCGTGCCGCACCGTGCGCACGGCAGGCGTCGGCGACCGTGATCGCGGTCAGCTCGACCAGCGTGGCGAGCAGGTCCTCGGTGCCGATTCCCTCGGCGTTCAGCCCGGTGGCGTTGTCGAGGTAACCGGAGTGGAACCGCTCCTTGCCGGTCGACTTCGGAGGCGACTGCTGATAGTAGGGATCGGCGAGCAGCCGGTCGAGCAGGCCCCGGTCCGGTGTACCGGCGGCGGCCAGCTCCCCCTCGGCGTCCCACGGCCGACCGGCTCTCCTCGCGGCCAGATCGAGCAGGGCGTTGCCGGGACCGGTGTCGTAGGCAAGCGCCGGAGAACCCGGTGCGACAACGGTGATGTTGGCGATGCCGCCGAGGTTGAGTGCCGCGAGCGGAGTGCCGTCGCGATGGGCAAGCTCGGTGAGCCACAGTGTGTCGAGGGTGCTCGCGAGTGGGGCGCCCTGCCCGCCGGCGGCGACGTCGCGCGCCCGAAGGTCGGAGACAACCGGTCGACCGGTGGCTTCCGCGATCCACGCCGGCTGGCCCAACTGCAGTGTGCCGAGGCACCGGCCGGCGTCCACCCAGTGGTAGATGGTCTGGCCGAGGGAGGCGATCAGGTCCGCCTTTCCGGCGGCGAGTTCGGCGATGCCCCGCTCAGCCGCGCCGGCGAACGCCTGCCCGACCAGGGTGTCCAGTTCGCACAGTTCGGCGGCCGTGCAGCCGGCTGGCGGCAGCACCGCGAGCAGGCGCTCCCGCAGCCGCTCGGGGTAGGCCAGCTCGATGTCACCGAGCGGTGCCAGCTCGATGGTGGGGGCGTCCGTGGTGGCTCCGGCTATGCCGAGGTCGGCGACGGCCACGTCGATGCCATCCATCGACGTGCCCGAGATGAGGCCGATCACTCGCTGCGCGGCCACCGCGTCACGCACGGTATGTGGTGTATGCCACTATTCACCTCGGCCGCAAGAGCTTATGTGGATCTTTTACCGAATCGTCGAATTTCAGGTTGGTTGTCGACGGTGTCGTCTGGTTGCCTCGGTGGCGCGTCATGGGCGCGGTGTTGTCGAACAGGCCGGATGCGAGGATGGCCAGGTGCTGGATTCGACTGCGCTGCTCTGGATCGGTGCCGCGGTACTAGTCGTCCTGGTCGCCACCCTGGTGATCGCGCTGGTCATCGCCCGCCACAGACGGATCAGCCTCACCGAGCGCGAACGGGACGGGGCTGGCGGGGGCTATCAGGCCACGGGGGAGCTCACGCTGACCACCGGCGCCCCGGCGGTGACCGAGGAACGTGCGCCCCCCGACGAGAGGGCGGAGCCGCCAACCGACGCGGTACCAGTCCAGCCCGAGATCGAGCCGGTCGCCGGTCGGCTCGAACGGTTGCGCGGACGGCTCTCGCGATCCCAGTCCACCCTCGGCAAGGGGCTGCTCAGTCTGCTCGGTGCCGGTGACCTGGACGAAGACTCGTGGAGCGATATCGAGGACACCCTGCTGTTCGCCGACCTTGGCACGGCGACGACCACCGCGATCGTCGACCGCCTCCGCGAGAATCTGGCGTCCCAGGGCACCCGTGGCGCCGACCAGGTGCATCACCTGCTGCGCGGGGTACTGATCGAGGCACTGCGGCCCGAGCTGCCGCGTGCGGTGCGGGCGCTGCCGCACGACGGCCGACCCGCCGTCGTGCTCATGGTGGGTGTCAACGGCACCGGCAAGACGACGACCACGGGGAAGCTGGCCCGCGTTCTCGTCAGCGACGGCCGCACCGTCCTGCTCGGTGCGGCCGACACGTTTCGCGCGGCCGCGGCCGAGCAGTTGGCGACCTGGGCGGAGCGGGTCGGTGCCGAGGTGGTGCGCGGTGCGGCGGGCGCCGATCCAGCCGCGGTGGCCTTCGACGCCGTCCGGCGTGGAATCGAGACCGAGTCCGACGCCGTGCTCATCGACACGGCGGGCCGACTGCACACCAAGACCGGCCTGATGGACGAGCTCGGCAAGGTCAAGCGGGTCATTGGCAAGCAGGCCGAGGTCGACGAGGTGTTGCTCGTGCTCGATGCCACCACCGGCCAGAATGGACTGACCCAGGCCAGGGTCTTCGCCGACGTCGTCGACGTCACCGGGATCGTGCTGACCAAGTTGGACGGCACGGCCAAGGGCGGCATCGTGTTCCAGGTGCAACACGAGCTCGGTGTGCCGGTCAAACTCGTCGGCCTCGGTGAGGGCCCGGATGATCTGGCCCCTTTCGAGCCGAGTGCGTTCGTCGACGCACTGCTCGGTTGAGTCGGCGTGCTGGTGCCGCCGCCAGGTGGACGGGCCTTGACACCCCTGCCGGTTGGCCCTTGACTTCGGCGGAGCACCGTCGTGCGGGGAGGGGCGGGAATGAGGCTGCGCTACCTGATCGCGGGAGTTCCCGTCGCCGGCATACTCGGTGGACCCTTTGTCGCCAACCGGACCGAGCCCTACGTCCTTGGCCTGCCGTTCATCCTGTTCTGGTTCGTGGCCTGGGTTGTGCTCACGTCGGTGGCGATGGCCGCGGTGTATCGGCTCGATCCGAAGAACAGGCCGGAACCGGGTGACAGGTCGCGCGGTGGCGGCGGGGGAGTGCGCTCGTGACGGCGTTGATCGTCACCCTCGGGTTCGTCGTGCTCGCCGTCGTGCTCGGGTTGCGCGCCCGCCGTGGCAAGGACATGAACCTCGACCAGTGGGCCGTCGCCGGGCGGGGATTCGGCGGGCTCTTCGTGTTCCTGCTGATGGCCGGCGAGATCTACACGACCTTCACCTTCCTCGGTGCGCCTGGCTGGGCCTATGGCAAGGGCGCGCCCGCGCTGTACATCATCTGCTACGGCGCGGTCGCCTATCTCGTCTCGTACTGGCTGCTGCCGGCGGTGTGGCGGTTCGCCACCCGAAACAACCTGCACTCACAGGCTGACTTCTTCGTCGCCAAGTTCGACAGCCCGGGACTCGGCGTGCTTGTCACCCTTGTCGGGGTGATCGCGTTGGTTCCCTACCTGGTGCTTCAGCTGAGGGGTCTCGGCCTCATCATGTCCGAGGCCTCCTACGGCCACGTCTCCTATCCGGTGGCCGTCGTCATCGGCACCAGTGTCCTCGCGCTCTACGTTACAGTCTCCGGTGTGCACGGCTCCGCCTGGACGGCGGTGGTCAAGGATGGCGTTGTTCTCGTTGTGGTGCTGGCGTTGGGCATTTATCTGCCGTGGCACTACTTTGGCGGAGTCGCGCCGATGTTCCGCGCCGTCAATGCGGCGCGACCGGGTTTTCTGACACTGCCGTCGACCGGGATGAGCCCGAGCTGGTTCGTCTCGACGGTCCTGCTGTCCGCGCTCGGCTTCTACATGTGGCCACACCCGTTCAGCGCCTCCTACACCGCGCGGGACGAGCGGGTGTTCCGGCGCAATGCCATCGTGTTGCCTGCCTACCAACTCATCCTTCTGTTCGTCTTCTTCGTCGGGTTCGCCGCCGTGCTCGTCGTTCCCGGCCTCAAGGGCAGTGACGGTGACCTGTCGCTGCTGCGGATCACCACCGCGACCTTCGATCCGTGGTTCGTCGGGGTGGTCGGGGGCGCCGGTGTGCTCACCGCGCTCGTGCCGGGTTCACTGATCCTGACCACCGCGGCCACGATGCTCGCCAAGAACATCTACAAGCTCGCGCGTCCCACCGCCAGCGACGCCAGCATCAGCCTCGCGGCCAAGCTCCTGGTCCCGCTCCTCGCGTTGGTGGCGCTATATCTCACCTTCGACGGTGGCGGCACCATTGTCTCGTTGTTGCTGGTCGGATATTCGATTGTCACACAGTTGTTTCCCGCGCTGTTGCTCAGCCTCTCCCGGCGTGCGCTTGTCACTAGGTCCGGCGCCGTATGCGGCATTGTGGCCGGAGTGGCGGTCGTCGCGGTCCTCACCCTGAGCGGTCTGACGCTCGCCGGCATCGCACCCTGGCTGCCACGGTCGGTCACCGATCTCAACGTCGGTGTCGTCGCGCTGGTCGTCAACCTCGTGGTGCTGGTGGTGGTCACCCTGCTCACCCGGCGTCGCGGCGTGTTGCGGTCTGGCGCCACCGATGCGGTCTCCACAAGCTGAGCACGTCATGCGGCCCGAAACCTGGCCGTAACACGAATGCCGGAACAGTTCACGTCTGCGAAACGTCGTGCGTCCACCGGTGAAACGGCCGGCATCGAAACTTGCCCTGCCATCGACGCCGCGGTCCGCACGGAGAAGACGCCGCGGTCCGCACGGGAGGACGATGTGAACACCGGAGACACCGCATGGGTGTTGGTCAGCGCCGCGCTCGTCATGCTCATGACCCCGGCGCTGGCCTTCTTCTACGGGGGCATGGTCCGCGCCAAGAGCGTGCTCAACATGCTCATGCTGAACTTCATCGCGCTTGGTGTCGTCACCGTGCTGTGGCTGCTGTACGGGTACGGCCTCGCGTTCGGCAACGACGTGGTCGCCGGCCTCGTGGGCGGCCTCGACAACGTCGGTCTCGCCGGTACCCTCGGCGCACTGACCGGTCCGGCCGGCCACCAGGTCCCGGTGCTCGCGTTCGCGATGTTCCAACTGATGTTCGCGGTCATCACACCGGCACTGATCTCGGGAGCCATCGCCGACAGGGCGAAGTTCTGGTCCTGGGTGATCTTCCTCGCCGTGTGGGTCAGCCTGGTGTACTTCCCGGTCGCACACTGGGTGTTCGCCTTCGACGCCCCGGACGGCTCCACCGTCGGAGGCTGGCTGGCCAACCGGATCAGAACGCTGGACTTCGCCGGCGGTACGGCGGTCCACATCAACGCGGGTGCGGCCGGTCTCGCGCTGGCCCTCGTCCTTGGCCGACGCAGAGGCTGGCCCAAGGAGCCGATGCGTCCGCACAACGTGCCACTGGTACTGCTGGGAGCCAGCCTGCTGTGGTTCGGCTGGTACGGATTCAACGCCGGCTCCGCACTGGCGGCCAACGACACCGCCGCACTCGCGTTCGCCAACACCACGGTGGCCACCGCGGCCGCCGTGCTCGGGTGGTTGGTGACCGAGCAGATTCGGGACGGGAGGCCGACCACGCTGGGCGCGGCATCAGGCGCGGTCGCCGGCCTTGTCGCGATCACGCCCGCCTGCGCCTTCGTCGCCCCGCTCGGCGGTGCGGCGATCGGATTGTGCGCCGGGGTGCTCTGCGCGCTCGCGGTCGGCCTGAAGTATCGGCTCGGCTTCGACGACTCACTCGACGTTGTCGGCGTGCACTTGGTCGGCGGCATCGTTGGCACCCTGCTGATCGGGGTGTTCGGCACCACCGCCGTCAACTCCGCCGGAGCCGATGGCCTGCTCTACGGCGGCGGGTTCGTCCAACTGGGCCGGCAGGCACTCGGCGCGGCCGCCGTGCTCGGCTACTCGTTCGTGCTGAGTCTGGCCCTCGGGTGGATCATCAACAAGACGATCGGATTCCGGGTCGACACTGAAACCGAGGTCGTTGGCATCGACGAGCGCGAGCATGCCGAGACCGCCTACGAGTTCGGCGGTGGCCGGGGCACACCGAGATCGGTTCCCGCGTCCGCCGGTGCCGCGGCGGTCCTCGAAGGAGGCAGGCCATGAAGCTGGTGACCGCGATCATCAAGCCGTTCGTGCTCGACGACGTCAAGGCTTCGCTCGAGCGGCTCGGCGTGCTCGGCATGACGGTCAGCGAGGTGCAGGGCTTCGGCCGGCAGAAGGGGCACACCGAGGTGTACCGGGGTGCGGAGTACGCGGTCGACTTCGTGCCGAAGTTGCGCGTCGAGGTGCTTGTCGACGAGGTGGAGGTCGACGGGGTCGTCGACGCGGTGGTCGAGGCCGCCCGCACCGGCAAGATCGGTGACGGCAAGGTCTGGGTCACCCCGGTGGACATGGTGGTCCGGGTGCGGACCGGGGAACGCGGCAGCGATGCGGTCTGAAGGACCGGGCGCGCATGAAGGCTCAGGGCAGACCAGCGCGCCCACGGCGAACGATCTCCTCGAGGCGACGGCACGGCTGCTTCACCCGCCGGGGGGTCAGCGACTGCCCGCGGGACAGCTCCGAGAGGCACTCGTCGACCTGCACGAGTTCTGGCTCGCCACGCACGGCGCCGCCTGCGGTGTCAACGGTCCCGGCGGGCTGGCACTGGTTGCCACCGGCGGGCTCGGTCGCCGCGAGCTGGTTCCCGGCTCCGACCTCGATCTGCTGTTGGTGCACGACGGACGGGCGGACGTCGACGCGATCGCCGAGCGGCTGTGGTATCCACTGTGGAACTCCGGAATGGGACTCGATCACGCGGTCCGCACGGTCGACCAGGCGGTCCGACTGGCGTCCCGCGACCTGACCGTGGCGCTCGGCCTGCTCGAGGCACGCCATCTCACCGGCGACCGGATGGTGTCCGAGCGGCTGGTGACCTCCGTCCGCGACGCCTGGCGGGCCAGGATCCGGACGCGTCTCGGCGAGCTCGCCGGCGCGGCCGAACACCGGTGGGCGACCACGGGTGAGGTCACCCACCGGGTCGAGCCGGACCTCAAGCACGGCCGTGGCGGACTGCGCGACGTGCAGTTGCTGTGTGCGCTCGCCACCGCCCAGGTCAGCGACAAGCCAGGCGTCGACGTCGTCAGGGCACACACCTTCCTCCTCGACGTGCGCACCGAGCTGCGCCGGCTCACCGGTCGCCGCCAGGACGTGCTGCGGATCCAGGACGGTGACGACGTGGCCGCCGCTGTCGGGATGCGTGACCGGTTCGAGTTGGCCAAGGCCCTGTCCGCGGCGGGCCGCACGGTCGGCTACGCCGTGGACGTCGCGCTGCGGTCCAGCCGGGCCGCCGCGCCCCAGCGGGGTCTTGGCTCCCTGAGGCTGTCGGCGTTGCGGCGCGGACCAGTCCGACGGCCGCTCGACGACGGCGTCGTCCTGCATGGCAATGAGGTGGCTCTGGCGCGCGACGCCATGCCAAGCCATGATCCGGGCTTGATGCTGCGGGTGGCGCTCGCCGCGGCACAGACCGGCACCCCCATCGCGGAGGGCACCCTGAACCGCCTCGCCGACGCCGCCCCTGAGCTGCGCAAGCCGTGGCCCCGACAGGCACGCGACGAGCTGATTGGCCTGCTCGGATCGGGACAAGGCCTCGTCGACGTCGTCGAGGCCCTCGACCGGGTCGGACTGTGGGGCAGGTTGTTCCCAGAGTGGGGGGCGGTGCGTGACCTGCCGCCGAGGGACCCGGTGCACACCTGGACGGTGGACCGGCACCTGGTCGAGGCAACGGTCCGGGCCGCCCGGCTGGCGACCTCCGTGTCCCGGCCGGACCTGCTGCTACTCGCCGCTCTGCTGCACGACATCGGCAAGGGACGGGACCGCGACCATTCCGAGCTCGGCGCGGAACTGGCCGCCGAGATCGGTGCGCGGCTCGGTCTGTGGCCCAACGACGTCGACACACTGGCCGCCGCCGTCCGCCACCACCTGCTGCTGCCGCACACCGCGACCCGCCGCGACGTGACCGATCCGGCGACGATCGACCGTGTCACCGCCACTCTTGGTGGTGATCCGGTGTTGCTCGAGCTGCTGCACGCCCTGGCGGAGGCTGACTCGCTCGCCACCGCTCCTGGTGGGTGGACGGAGTGGAAGGCGGCCCTTGTCGCCGATCTCGTCCAGGGGTGCCGCACAGCCATGGCCGGCGAGCCGATGCCGCGCCCGGAGCCGCTCGATGCCGATCAACGGCGTATCGCCGAGACGGTGGCCGTCTCGGGGCACCCCGAGGTGTCCATCGCACGAGAGGGGGAGGCGGCCACGGTCACCGTTGTGGCCCCCGACCGGCCCGGTCTGCTGTCTAGGGCCGCCGGCGTGCTCGCGCTGAATTCCTTGGCCGTGCACTCGGCCGCGGCGCACGGTCATCGCGGGGTCGCGGTGGAGGTGTTCGGCGTGTCACCCCGGTTTGGCTCATTTCCCGATGCGGGGCTGCTCCGCGAACAGCTGACGAGGTCCGTGCACGGCGGGCGGTGGCTGGCCGAGCGGTTGGCGGGCAAGGAGCGCGACTACGGCCAGCCGCGCGCCGACGCTCCGCCACCGAAGACGCTGTGGTTCGACGACGAGGCCACTGGCGCCGCCGTACTCGAGTTGCGGGCGGTCGATCGAATCGGGCTGCTGCACGGTGTCGCCGCGGCATTGGAGGAGTGCGAGCTCGATGTGCGGTGGGCGCGGGTGGCCACCATGGGCGGCACTGTGATCGACTCGTTCTGTCTCGCCACGGCCGATGACGCTGCGCTCACCCCGACGCGTCGGCGACAGGTCGAGCGGGCTGTGCTTGCCGCCGCCAAGGGTTGACGGGCTACCCTCGGCGGTAACCCCTAGTTGCCCACATCCCACTCGCGAGGTCTGGCGGTACCGTGTTCGACACCCTTTCCGACCGGCTTTCGTCGGTCTTGGCCAACCTGCGCGGCAAGGGCCGGCTTTCCGACTCCGATGTCGACTCGACCTGCCGCGAGATCAGGATCGCACTGCTTGAGGCGGACGTCGCGCTCCCCGTGGTGCGCACGTTCATCGCCGGGATCAAGCAGCGGGCCAAGGGCGCAGAGGTTTCCCAGGCGCTCAATCCGGCACAGCAGGTCGTCAAGATCGTCAACGAGGAGTTGATCGGCATCCTCGGCGGCGAGGGCCGCAGGCTGAACCTGGCGAAGACGCCACCTACTGTGATCATGCTCGCTGGGCTGCAGGGGTCCGGCAAGACCACGCTCGCCGGCAAGCTGTCGGCCTGGCTCAAGCGGCAGGGGCACACCCCGCTGCTGGTCGCCTGCGACCTGCAGCGGCCCAATGCCGTGACCCAGCTGCAGGTGGTCGGCGAGCAGGCCGGGGTGCCGGTGTACGCGCCGGAGCCGGGTAACGGGATCGGCGATCCGGTCGCCGTCGCTCACGACGGTGTCGAGGAGGCCCGGCGCGCCCAGCACGACGTCGTGGTGGTCGACACCGCGGGCCGGCTCGGCGTCGACGAGGAGATGATGCGTCAGGCCAGCGACATCAGGGCCGCGATCCAGCCCGACGAGGTCCTGTTCGTGGTCGACGCCATGGTTGGGCAGGACGCCGTCACCACGGCCGAGGCGTTCCGCGACGGCGTCGGGTTCACCGGCGTGGTGCTGACCAAGCTCGACGGTGACGCGCGCGGCGGCGCCGCGCTGAGCGTCCGCGAGGTCACCGGCCAGCCGATCCTGTTTGCCTCCAACGGGGAGAAACTGGCGGACTTCGACGCCTTCCACCCCGACCGGATGGCCAGCCGCATCCTCGGCATGGGCGACCTGCTGACCCTGATCGAGCAGGCCGAGCAGCACCTCGACCAGGAGAAGGCCCAGCAGACCGCGGCCAAGCTCGGTACCGGCGAGCTGACGCTCGAGGACTTCCTCGAGCAGATGCTCGCCGTGCGCAAGATGGGGCCGATCGCGAACCTGATCGGCATGCTTCCCGGCGCCAACCAGATGAAGGACCAACTGGCCCAGTTCGACGAGAAGCACCTCGACCGGGTACAGGCGATCATCCGGGGAATGACGCCGGCGGAGCGGACCGACCCGAAGATCATCAATGGCTCCCGGCGACTGCGGATCGCGACCGGCTCGGGTGTTTCGGTGAGCGAGGTCAACGACCTGGTGACCCGATTCTTCGAGGCGCGCAAGATGATGAAGCAGATGGCGGGCCGATTCGGCATGCCGGGAGCCGGCGGGGGGAAGAAGGGCAAGAAAGGCAAGAAGGGCAAGGGACGTGGTCCGACGCAGGCCAAGCCGCGCGCCGGATTCCCGGGGTTCGGTGGCGGCATGCCTGACCTGTCCCGGTTGCCGGGCGGTCTAGGTGAGCTGCCGCCCGGCCTCGCCGGGCTCGACCAGCTGCCGCCCGGTTTCGACCCGTCCAAGCTGAAGTTCGGCAAGAAGTGACCGCCGACGCGCTTGTCTCAGCGGAGGCGGCGTTATGACGGCGATCCATCTGCGCGGCGTCGTGCTGTCCGGGGACGACGCCACCCAGGACCAGCCACGCGACCTGTGGGTGGTCAACGGCCGGATCAGGACTCAGCCGGTGCCCGGTGCCACCACTCTGGCCGACACCGGTTTTCTGGTGCCCGGGCTGGTCGACGCGCACTGCCATGTGGGCGTCGGCCCCAACGGTCCGGTCGAGCTGGCCGAGGCGGTCAGGCAGGCCGAGACCGATCGGGACGCGGGCGCCCTGCTACTGCGGGACTGCGGCTCGCCGCTGGACACCCGGCCGCTGCAGGAGCGCCTCGACCTGCCGAGGGTCGTGCGCGCCGGCCGGCATCTGGCCAGGCCCAAGCGGTACCTCCGCCATCTCGGCGTCGAGCTGGCGGATCCGGAGTCGCTGCCGGCCGCCGTCGCCGAACAGGCGGCTGCGGGTGACGGCTGGGTGAAGCTGGTCGGCGACTGGATCGACAGGGACACCGGTGACCTCGCTCCGCTGTGGCCCGACGACGTGCTGGCCAAGGCGGTGGACGTGGCCCACAACGCGGGAGCGCGCGTCACCGCACACGTGTTCGGCGAGGAGGCACTCGCCGGCCTGCTCGCCGCCGGTATCGACTGTGTCGAGCATGGAACCGGCCTCGCCGACGACACCATCGCCGAGTTGGCGCGGCGGGGAACCGCGCTGGTGCCGACCCTGATCAATGTCGAGAACTTTCCGTCGATCGCCGCGTCGGCCACCAAGTTCCCCCGATACGCGGCGCACATGCTCGATCTGCACGCCAGGGCCTACCAGACGGTGGCACGAGCGATCGAGGCCGGTGTCGAGGTCTACGCGGGCACGGACGCGGGTGGCGGCGTACGGCACGGTCGCCTTGTTGACGAGGTCCTTGCCCTGCACCGGGCCGGCATGAGCCGTGAACGGGCCGTCGCGACGGCCTCCTGGGCGGCCCGCTCCTGGCTGGGTTGGCCAGGCCTGGACGAGGGTGCACCGGCCGACCTGCTGATCTTCGCCGAGGACCCGAGGAAGGACCTCGGCGTGCTCCGCCGCCCGTCACGGATCATCCTGCGGGGACGGGTGGTCGGCTGAGCCGGCCCCTTGGTTCACCGCACACGACGACACCCTGTCGAGTGGACGTCGTCCCGCTTCTGACGGACTGGTCGGTTCGACCGCGGCCATTAGGCTCCTCTGGTTGGACAACTCACGGAGGCACCCTTGAATTCGCCGGACCCGAGCGAGGGGGAGGCGCACGTGCTGCCGGGTCCCGCCGGGGCGGCGTATGCGCACCGATGGGGCTTCGGCGCGTTCGTCCTGGCCGAGGTCGTGCTGCTGCTGTCCGCGGTGCTCGTCTCGGCGGCGGCGGGTCCGATTCCCGCCGACCGGCCGATACCACCGATCGTCGTGGTGTTGGCCACCGTGCTGCCCGCGCTGCTTGCCGCCGGGGTAGCCGTGTTGGCCACCGTGCTGCGGGGCAACGGCCCCGTTCTCGACCTCGGGCTGCGGTGGAGTTGGTGGGACGTCAGGGTGGGGCTCAAACTCGGCTGCGCCGGCCTCGTGGTGAGCTGCGTGGCCACGGTGGTCTGGGTCAAGGTGGTCGGTCAGGCCAACGCGACCTCGGCGCTCACCTCGGTGGTCGGAGCGGAGCGGCTCCCGGTGTCCCTGGCGATCATGCTGTTCTTCTACACCTGGCTGGTGGGGCCCGCCTGTGAGGAGATGCTCTACCGGGGCCTGCTGTGGGGCGCCATCGAGCGGCTGCGGTGGAGCCGGTGGGCAGCACTGGTGCTGAGCACCGTTGTCTTCGCCGTCGGCCACCTCGAGCCGCTGCGCACCTCGTTGCTGCTGGTCATCGCCATCCCAATCGGCCTGGCCAGGCTGGTCACCGGCCGCCTTCCCGCGTCCATTCTCGCCCACCAGATCAACAATTTCGTGCCGGCCGTCGGTCTCCTGCTGACCTCGCTGGGCGTCTGGACCTGACTGGTCCGACCCGCGATTGGTCCGGTGCGTATCCCGTCTGGCAGAATTGACCGCTGTCCGCCATTGCCGGTCCCTCTCGCTGTGCCGTGGCGTCCTGAAATCTGAGCGCGTGACTCGGCGTCCCCACTCCGGTCCACCTGCTCAACCGGAGCAACGAGAGCCTGAGGAGTACCACCACCCGTGGCCGTCAAGATCAAGCTGCAGCGGCTCGGCAAGATCCGCCAGCCGCAGTACCGGATCATCGTCGCCGACTCGCGCACGCGTCGCAGTGGCAAGGCGATCGAGACGATCGGCAAATACCACCCGCTGCAGGACCCCAGCTTCATCGAGGTCGACACCGAGCGGGCACAGTACTGGCTCGGCGTCGGTGCACAGCCGACCGAGCCGGTGCAGCGCATCCTGGAGATCACCGGGGACTGGCAGAAGTTCAAGGGGCTTCCCGGCGCCGAGGGCACTCTCCGGCACGCCGAGCCCAAGCCGGACAAGCAGGCCCTGTTCAACGCGGCGCTGGCCGCGGCGGGCGAGGAGCCGACGACCGAAGCCACCACCCCGAAGAAGAAGGCCACCGGCAAGAAGGCCGAGGCGGCCAAGAAGTCGGACGCGAAGGCGAAGGACGCGGCCGACGACGAGAAGACCGAGAGCGAGTCGTCGTGACCGGACTCGCGAGCTTCCTGGCGGGGGCGGCGGCCGAATTCGTTGGGTCGCAGGGTCTTCTCGGCCCGCTAGGCCTTGGCAAGGAGGGTTCGTGAGTGTGCTTTCCGACGCGCTCGACCATCTCGTCAGGGGCATCGTTGACCATCCCGACGAGGTCCGGGTCAGTTTGCTCACTACCCGCCGGGGCCGCACTCTCGAAGTGCACGTTCACCCCGACGACCTCGGCAAGGTGATCGGTCGCGGTGGCCGCACCGCGACCGCCCTGCGCACCGTGATGGCTGGTATCGGCGGTCGCGGTGTGCGGGTGGACGTGGTGGACACCGACCGCTGAGTCCGATGTCGACGCCGACAGCGGACGTCCGGGTGGTCGGGCGAGTGGTCCGGCCACACGGGGTTCGCGGTGAACTCGTCGTCGAGGTGCGAACCGACTCCCCGGAGGAACGGTTCGTGCCCGGCGCCCTGCTGTTGACCCGATCGCGGGACGGGGTCGCGGGCACCGCCACCGTGGTGGCCGCACGGCCGCACGCGGGCCGGCTGCTCGTCGAGTTCGCCGGCGTCACGGATCGGGACGCCGCCGAAGCCATGCGGGGCGTCCTGCTGCTGGTCGACGCGGCCGCTCTGCCGCCGACCGACGATCCGGACGAGTTCCACGACCGCGAACTCGAAGGCCTCGTCGTGCGGAGCACCGATGGTGACCACGTCGGGGTCGTGCGCGAGATCCTGCATGGCCCCGGCGGCGACCTGCTCGTTGTCGAGCGTGCCGGCGCCAGCGAGGTGCTCGTGCCGTTCGTCCATGCGATCGTGCCCGTCGTGGATCCGGCCGGCGGCCATGTCGTCATCGACCCACCGGCCGGGCTGCTGGACAACGCCTCATGAGGATCGACGTCCTGACGATCTTTCCCGAGTACCTCGGCCCGCTGCGCGCGGCCCTGCTCGGCAAGGCGGCCGACCGCGGACTGATCGACGTCGCGGTGCACGACCTCAGGCAGTGGACTCACGACGTGCACCGCGCCGTCGACGACAGTCCGTACGGTGGTGGTCCCGGCATGGTCATGAAGCCCGACGTGTGGGGCGAGGCTCTTGACGCGGTGTGCACCGAGGACGACGAAGGCAGGGTGCCGCGACTCGTCGTGCCGACCCCGGCGGGCCACCCGTTCACGCAAGCCACCGCACGACGGTTGGCCACAGAACCGCGACTGGTCTTCGCCTGCGGCCGCTACGAAGGGATCGACCAGAGGGTGGTCGAGGACGCGCGGCGCCGAATGGCCGTCGACGAGGTCTCCATCGGCGATTACGTGCTCGTCGGCGGTGAGGCGGCCGTGCTCGTCATGGTCGAGGCCGTCGCCAGGTTGCTGCCCGGCGTGCTCGGCAACACCGCGTCGGCCGAGCAGGATTCGTTCTCCGACGGCCTGCTCGAGGGGCCCTGCTACACGCGTCCGGAACAGTGGCGCGGGTTGAGTGTTCCGGCCGTGCTGCGTTCGGGCGACCACGCGGCGATCAGCCGCTGGCGTCGGGACCAGGCCATCGAGCGAACCTTCCATCGGCGGCCGGACCTGCTCGAAGCGATGTCCGAGGACCAGTTCGATCCGCGGGATCGGGCCCTGCTGGCCACGCTGCGGCGGACTACCGGGTAGTCCGTGGTCGGCAGGGCCGATTTGGGGGTGCCGAGCGGTGTCTGGCACACTGGACGGGTTGCCGCCGCCGCCCCGTGCGGTCTGGCACCCCTGTGGTCGGTTCGCCCTCGGATTTCGTGGTGCGCGCCCTGGGGAGCGCGGCACCGTACCTGGACCTGCCAAGAACGAGGACGGACGACCGATGAACACCCTGGACGCTCTGGACGCCCAGTCGCTGCGTTCCGACATCCCGGACTTCCGTCCGGGTGACACCCTGAAGGTTCACGTCCGCGTCATCGAAGGTGCTCGGGAACGGATCCAGGTGTTCCAGGGTGTCGTCATCCGTCGCCACGGTGATGGCATCCGGGAGACCTTCACCGTGCGGAAGATCTCCTTCGGAGTGGGCGTCGAGCGCACCTTCCCGGTGCACTCCCCGAACATCGCCACGATCGAACGGGTGGTGCGTGGGGACGTGCGTCGCGCCAAGCTGTACTACCTGCGCGACCTGCGCGGCAAGGCGGCGAAGATCAAGGAGAAGCGCGACGCGGTATCGCCCTCCTGACTCGCGGCCTGCGGCACCGATCCTGTCAATCCGGTCCGAGACCGGCGTGTGGGATCGGAACAATTCCGAGCGCTGTACATCAGGCTCACCACGCGGGCGTAATCTGACCACGTGACCGATGTCGTGCCCTCGCAGCCGCCCCATGGCCCCGTGGATCCGAAGGAGCAGACACTGAAGTTCAATGTGCCGTGGGGCAGAACGGGTGACTGGCCGCCGAACAATGGTGGTCCCGGCGCGGGCGAGCCCGCCAAGCCGGAGAAGAAGCGGTCGTTCTGGAAGGAACTGCCGATTCTCGTCGTCACGGCTCTGGTGTTGACGTTCCTGATCCAGACCTTCCTCGCCAGGGTGTACGTCATTCCGTCCGAGTCGATGGAACAGACCCTGCACGGGTGTGCCACCTGCACCGACGACCGCGTGCTCGTCGACAAGCTCACCTACGACTTCACCACTCCGGGGCCCGGCGACATCGTGGTGTTCAAAGCGCCGGACAACTGGAACCGCAACGAGTTCCAGCCCGTCCGCTCGGACAATCCGGTCCTGCACTGGCTCCAGGACGCGGCGTCCCTGGTGGGCCTGGCGCAGCCCAACGAGTACGACCTGATCAAGCGGGTGATCGCGGTCGGAGGCCAGACAGTCCAGTGCTGTGACAACAACCGGGTCGTCGTGGACGGCAAGCCGCTCAACGAGCAGCAGTATCTCTACTGGCGGCCGGATGCGGCACCCCAGCAGATACCCTTCGGGCCGGTCAAGGTGCCCGACGGCAAGCTCTGGGTGATGGGCGACAACCGGAACAACTCCGACGACTCCCGCCTCCAGGTGCCCGGCGACCTGCCGGCCGGTGCGGTGCCGGTGGCCAATGTGATCGGCAAAGCCCGGTTCATCGTGCTGCCACCAACCCGCTGGCGCGGGCTGCCCACCATCGACGCACAGACCCAGGCGGCAGCCCTCGGTGCGCCCGCGTGGCAGGCGGGTCTGCCGGCCGGTGTCGGCGCCGCCATGGCCCTGCCCACCCTGTGGTTCGGACGGCGCGTGCGCACGAGCCTGCGTGCGCTGTTGGTACGCCGGAGCAAGTCCTGACCGTGCTCGCGGATGGGGGTGGCTTCCGGCCGCCCAGAGCGGTGGTTCGAGGCGCCGCTGGCACGTGGACACTGCAGTCGGCGCTGGACAGACGTGGTCTCGGTCCGGTGGCCGGTGTCGACGAGGCCGGCCGTGGCGCCTGTGCCGGTCCGCTGGTCGTCGCCTCGTGCATCCTTCGTCCTGGGGACGCGCGGCGATTGGAGGGGCTCACGGACTCCAAGCTGCTCACCGAACCGGCCAGAGACCGGATGTACGACATGCTGTTGGCCAGAGCGCTGGACTTCACGGTCGTCGTGGTGCCCCCAGCCGAGATCGACCTCATCGGGGTCCATGTGGCCAACATCGAGGGCATGCGCCGCGCCATCGCCCAGCTGACCACGCACCCCGGATATGTTCTCGTCGATGGTTTTCGGGTCCCGGGGCTGACCGCGCCGAGCCTGTCGGTGGTCAAAGGCGACCAGGTGGCGGCCTGTGTGGCCGCGGCATCGGTGTTGGCCAAGGTCACCCGGGACCGGATCATGACGGAATTACACGGCAGACTGCCGCGTTACCGGTTTGATGTGCACAAGGGCTATGCGACGTCCGACCACACCGCGGCTCTACGCTCGCACGGACCGTGCGTGGACCATCGGTGGTCCTATGCCAACGTTGCCGCTGCGGCTCAGCGGCTGGGGCTATCGCCGCCACGCCGGGTGATGCGCAGCGTCGCGGCGCGAGGGGTGGTCCAGAATGGGACGTCCCCCGGTGCGGGGGTACCAGAGTCAGGACGGGGAGGGGCGCGGATCCGATGAGCGCGGAGGATCTCGAGAAGTACGAGACCGAGATGGAGCTGCAGCTCTACCGGGAGTACCGCGACATCGTCGGCCAGTTCTCCTACGTGGTCGAGACGGAGCGTCGGTTCTATCTCGCCAATGGGGTGGACGTGCAGGTACGCAACGCCGAGGGCGAGGTGTACTTCGAGGTCAAGATGTCCGACGCCTGGGTGTGGGACATGTATCGGCCCGCGCGGTTCGTCAAGAACGTTAGGGTGATCACCTTCAAGGACGTCAACGTCGAGGAGCTGGACAAGCCGGACCTGCGGCTGCCGGAGGACGGTCCGTTCGGCGCCAGTGGAGGCACAGCCACGTAGCACGGGCGCGTCCCCATAGCACGTGGTGCCGACGGTGGGAGAACCCGTGGCGCCTTCTCAGCTGACATTGTCCACAGCCCCGCCGGCTGTCCACAGTTGCCCAACCGGGGCTGGTTGTCCAGCCCGTTCCCGAGCACGGTCGAAGCATGGCCGATGCGGTGAGGGGAGCGGGGAGTGCGACGGGACAAAACCACCGAGTTGGAGCGCATGGGCGAGGAGCTCGCAGCGCTGTTCCTCCAGGGACAGGGGCTCGTCGTGCTCTCGCGCAACTGGCGATGTCGGGCCGGCGAACTGGATGTTGTCGCGACGGACGGCGTCAGGCTGTTCGTCTGCGAGATCAAGACGCGGTCCGGTGTGGCCTACGGGAGTCCCGCCGAAGCGGTGACCCCGGCCAAACAGGCCAGGATCCGGCGACTGGCCAATCTGTGGCTGTCCGCTCACCGGGTCGGCTGGTGCGAAACCCGCTTCGACGTCATCTCCGTGTTGTGGCCAGACCACGGTCCGGCACGGGTGGAACACCTCCGGGGTGCGTTCTGATGTCGCTGGCCAGGTCGTGGGCGGTAGCCCTCGTCGGCGTCGACGGCAGGATGGTCGAGATCGAGGCGGATGTGAACCGGGGGCGGCCGCAGGTCCAGCTCGTCGGGTTGCCGGACGCCGCACTCAACGAAGCCAAGGACCGGGTGCGTGCGGCGGTGCGCAACAGCGGGATCGACTGGCCGGACCAGCAGACACCCTGGCCATGTCGCCGGCGGACCTGCCCAAGGGCGGTTCCGGATACGACCTGAGCCTGGCCTGCGCCGTGCTCGCCGGTTCGGGAGAGGTGCCACAGACCGCGCTCGGCGGCACGGTCCTGCTCGGCGAGCTGGCGCTCGACGGCCGTATCCGACCGGTCCGCGGGGTGCTTCCCGGGCTGCTCGCCGCGCGCCGGGCCGGACTCACCAGGGCCGTCGTGCCGGTGGAGACCCTGCGGGAGGCCGCGCTCGTCGACGGTGTCGAGTCGCGCGGTGCCGGCCGGCTCAGCGACGTCCTCTGCTGGTTGCGGGGCGAGGAAGGCACGCTGGTCGAACCGGGACCCCCTGGTGAGGCCGGCCGAGAGGACGCGGCCGACCTCGCGGACGTCGTCGGGCAGCCCGAAGCGCGGTGGGCGCTGGAGGTGGCCGCGGCCGGCGGGCACCACCTGCTGCTGGTCGGTCCGCCGGGGACGGGCAAGACCATGCTGGCGCGTCGGTTGCCCGGCCTGCTTCCCCCGCTGTCGTCGGAGCAGGCCCTCGAGGTCACCGCGGTGCATTCCGTCGCTGGCCTGCTCACTGCGGACGCCCCACTGGTCAGTACGCCGCCGTTCGTCGCGCCACACCACACCGCATCTGTCTCCGCCCTGGTCGGAGGCGGTCCCGGGTTGGCGAGGCCGGGCGCGATCAGCGCGGCGCACCAGGGAGTCCTGTTCCTGGACGAGGTCTGCGAGTACGGGCCACGCCACCTGGAAGCCCTGCGCACCGCTGTCGAAGAGGGGGAGATCAGGCTGGCCAGGAGGGACGGGGTCGTCCGATATCCGGCCAGGTTCCAGCTGGTCATGGCCGCCAATCCGTGTCCGTGCGCGCCGCCGAGGGACATCGACTGCTCGTGTGCGCCCGGTCAGCGCCGACGCTATTTCAGTCGGCTGTCCGGGCCGTTGCTCGACCGGATCGACCTGGTGGCCAGGATGCGTCCGATCACCGCGATGGGTTCCGCGGACGCTGGGCCCCCGGAATCCACCGCGGTGGTGAGCGCGCGGGTTGCCGACGCTCGGGCCAGAGCGGAGCGACGATGGCGCGGCCGAGGGTGGCGGACCAACGTCGAGGTGCCAGGGCCGGTGCTTCGGCGGGACTTCGAGCTGCCAAGGAGCGCGACGGCGCTGCTGGACCGGGGACTGGCTGCCGGTGTGGTCAGCGCCCGCGGCGCCGACCGCTGTCTTCGGGTGGCGTGGACGATCTCCGACCTGGCCGGCTGTGGCCGTCCCGGACACGATCACGTCGCGGCCGCGTTGGCATTCCGAGACCGGAGGACGGCATGACCAGCGTGCCGAAAGCGGATCCGGTGCGGTTGGCCCGGGCGTATCTGGTCAGGGTCGCCGAGCCGCCCGCACCGAGGCTGGTCGAACTCGTCGAACAGGAGGGTCCGATCCGCGCCGCTGAGTTGGTCCGGCGCGGTGCGGTCACCGGTGACGGTGTGCGGGAGACCGCCGCACGCCGACACCTCGACCTGGCCTCTCAGGACGTGGCAGCGGCGGGAGCTGTCGGCGCACGTCTGATCATCCCGGAGGACGAGGACTGGCCTGGGTGGCAACTACTGGCGTTGCGATTGGCGGGTTCGCGCGGCATTCAAGGGATGGCCGAGCCGCTCGCGCTGTGGGTTCGCGGGGCCGCGGCACTCTCGGAGGTGGTCGACCGCTCGGTCTCGGTTGTCGGTGCCCGGTCGGCGTCGGGCTACGGCGAGCAGGTCGCCGGCGAGTTCGGGTACGGATTGGCGGCGCGGCAGGTGACTGTGGTGTCCGGTGCCGCGTACGGGATCGACGGGTCCGCACACAGGGGTGCGCTTGGAGCGGGCGGCCTCACGGTCGCGGTGCTGGGGTCCGGGATCGACGTGGGCTATCCCGCTGGCCATGCCGGTCTGCTCCGCGCCATCGCGGAGCAGGGCCTGGTGATCAGTGAGCACCCGCCGGGCACGCCGCCGGCTCGCCATCGTTTCCTGGTTCGCAACAGGCTCATCGCGGCGCTTGGTGCGGGGGCGGTTGTGGTGGAGGCCGGGCGGCGCAGTGGCGCGCACAACACCGCTTCCACTGCCCGAGTGCTCGGCCGAACGGTCATGGCCGTGCCAGGGCCGGTGACCTCGGCGATGTCGGTGGGGTGCCACCAGCTGCTCCGGTCGGGTGAAGCCATCGCGGTGACGACCGTGGACGAGGTGGTCGAGACGATCGGGCGGGTCGGTGCCGATCTCGCCCCCCGGCAGAGGTCGCCCGCCAGGGCCACCGACGGCCTGGATCGTGTCGCGTTGCAGGTACACGAGGCGCTCAGCACCCGTGCCGAGCACAGCGACGAGTGGACAGCCGTGCAGTCCGGCGTGCCGCTTGAGCGGGTCAGGGCGCTGCTGTGCGAGCTGGAACTGCTCGGATTGGCCCAGCGCGGTGAATCGGGATGGCGCCGGGCGGCGGGACCATCGGCCAGGACGTCCCCCGGCCGGTGCGGCGGTTCTTGACCGGGACCGGGCCGCGGCGCAACGTATGTGATTATGTCGCCGCCTCCCCACGACCCGACCAGCGGACAGCGACCGAACCGGAGTGGCACCGCCCTGACGGGCACGACACGGCCGAGCGGACGCACCGCAGCCGTCGGTACCGTGCTCGGCGACTATGAACGCCACCTCAGGTTGGAGCGAGGTCTGTCCGATCACACGGTGCGTGCCTACCTCGGTGACGTCGTATCGCTACTGGGTCATACCGCTGACGCGCAGCAGCCTGGTGATCTCGCCGATATCGACCTCGCGGCGCTGCGTGCCTGGCTGTCGCGGCTGAAAGCCGACGGAGCGAGTCGTACGACCCTGGCCAGGCGTTCCTCGGCGGCCAGAACGTTCACCGCGTGGGCGGCGCGGCGGGGACACCTGGCCACCGACCCGGGTCCGCTGCTGATGGCACCGAGGCCACACCGGACGCTGCCCGGGGTGCTTCGTCAGGACCAGGCCGCCGCGCTGCTGCGAATGTCGGCGTCGGCGGCGGCCGAGGGCGACGCACTCGCATTGCGGGACCAGGCTCTGCTGGAACTGCTCTACGCGACCGGTGTGCGTGTGTCGGAGCTCTGCGCTCTCGACCTGGACGACGTCGACTACTCCACACGGGTGGTCCGAGTCGCCGGAAAAGGGGGACGGCAGCGCAGCGTGCCGTTCGGGATTCCGGCCGAGAAAGCGCTCCGCCGCTGGCTCGACGAGGGACGGCCGACTGTGGTCAGAGTGGGGTCCCCGCCGGCTGTGCTCCTCGGGGCCCGCGGCGGCCGGCTGAACCAGCGCGTCGCGAGGACGATCGTGCACCAGGCGGTCGGTGCGGTTCCGGGGGCGACGGACATGGGGCCGCATGGGTTCAGGCACACTGCCGCCACGCATCTGCTCGAGGGAGGCGCCGACCTACGGACCGTCCAAGAGCTGCTCGGCCACGCTACGCTCGCAACAACGCAGCTTTATACCCATGTCACTGTCGACCGGCTGAAGGCGATCCATGACCGAACCCACCCCCGTTCCTGATGACGTAGGGGGAGGTTCCCGTATGGCGACCGTGCCTGCCGTGCCCTCCCAGGAGACGCGCTCGATGCCTGACGGCGATGGTCACCAGGCGGATAACACGACGGCGGGCCGGGCCGACAAGTCAGCCGTGACCAACGGTGCACACGGCGCCGGTCAGCCCGACGGCATCCTTCCCGGAGACCAGCGCACGGCTGACGACGTCGAGGCGGGGATCGTCGCACTGTGGCGCCGTTACGGTCTCGGCCACGAACACCAACTGCGGGATCGCCTGGTGTTGCACTACGCGCCGCTGGTCAAGTACGTCGCCGGTCGGGTCGGCACGGGTCTGCCCGCCCATGTCGACGTCGCCGACCTGATCCAGTCCGGCATCTTCGGGCTGGTCGACGCCATCGAGAAGTTCGAACCAGAGCGTGGCCTCAAGTTCGAGACGTACGCGATGCAACGCATCCGTGGTGCGATCCTGGACGAGCTTCGATCACAGGACTGGGTTCCGCGTTCGGTCAGGAGCAGGGCACGAGACGTGGAACGAGCGCTGGAACGGTTGGGCGCCCGACTGCAACGGACGCCGACCGATGGGGAGCTGGCGAGTGAGCTCGGGATCAGCATCGACGAACTGCGCGAACTCTACGCTCAGCTCCAGCTGACCAGCGTCGCCGCGCTGGACGAGCTGATCGCGGCCGGGCGCGGCGGTGCGTCGCTGGCCGAGACCCTGCCCGACGACTACGCCGAGGATCCGGTCGCCACTCTGGTCGACCAGGACAGCCGTCGCCAGCTGGCGGCCGCCATCGAGCAGCTTGCCGAGCGGGATCGGATCGTGGTGACGCTGTACTACTTCGAGAACCTGACGCTCGCCGAGATCGGAAAGGTGCTTGGTGTCACCGAGTCCCGGGTGTGCCAACTGCACACCAGGGCGGTACTCAGGTTGCGCACGAAACTCGCCGAGCAGTCCGAACTGTGAGCGGCCAGCGTCCAGGTCGGGGCTACGGATCCCGCCAGGGCAACAGGCGGACTCGGCCGGCCAGCAGGTGGAGTGGATCCAGGTACTCGGCGCCCCTGCGCGCTCCCCAGTGCAGACAGGGGCCCGGACAGCCGGCGTGGCCCTGGCGTAGCTGGCCGACTGGCTCGCCGCGCGCCACCCGCTGCCCGACAGACACCGCGGGCGTCACCGGTTCATAGGTCGTTCGCAGACCGCCGGTGTGCTGGACGGACACCACGGGGCGGTCGGCGAGTTGGCCGGCGTACACCACGACGCCGTCACCGGCGGCCAGGACCTGCTGGTTCACCGGGGCGCCGAGATCGACACCGCGGTGACCAGGCCCGAACGGCTGGGACGGTGCCTCGAACCGGCGCACGGTCGGATGCGGGGCCGCCAGCGGCCAGACGAATCGGGGCCGCGGTGCGGCCGCCGCGGGCGGAGCGAGCAGGGCCCACACGAAGGCGGCGGTGGCCATGACCAGAAAGGCGCGCATGTGACCAGCGTCGATTCTCTCGGGTGGCGGCGCCACCGGCGGTGATCGAGATGTGGATGACGGGCGGGGATGTGGACAACCGCTGGCGAGGACGGGCCGCCGGTTCGGGGGCTGGCGGCGGCCGGCGTACACTGGTTGGGCGACCCGTACGTGTACGGGGCGACTTCGCGTGCCACGGCACACCTCTCGCGACCGACGGTCGCGTGGGGGAACACCGTTCGGCGGTCCCAGCGGCGCGACAGCGGCGATCGGGTACGAACGGTGGCCTGGCACCAGGGCACGGGGTCACCGACCCCCTGCGACAACCGAACGCGCGCCATCGGGCGCGCTCGACACCACGAGGTGTTTACCGGCCATGGCCGTCGTCACCATGAAACAGCTGCTCGACAGCGGCGTGCACTTCGGGCACCAGACCAGGCGCTGGAACCCCAAGATGAAGCGGTTCATCTTCACCGAGCGCAACGGCATCTACATCATCGACCTGCAGCAGACCCTGACCTACATCGACCGGGCCTACGAGTTCGTCAAGGAGACCGTCGCCCACGGCGGTTCGATCCTGTTCGTCGGCACCAAGAAGCAGGCGCAGGAGGCCATCGCGCACGAGGCGCTCAGGGTCGGGATGCCCTTCGTCAACCAGCGTTGGCTGGGCGGCATGCTCACCAACTTCACCACCGTGCACAAGCGCCTGCAGCGCCTCAAGGAGTTGGAGGCGATGGAGCAGACCGGTGGCTTCCAGGGTCTGACCAAGAAGGAGATCCTGATGCTCACCCGGGAGAAGGGCAAGCTGGAGAAGACCCTCGGCGGTATCAGGGACATGGGGAGGGTGCCGAGCGCGGTGTGGATCGTGGACACCAAGAAGGAGCACATCGCCGTCGGCGAGGCGCGCAAGCTCGGTATCCCGATCGTGGCCATCCTGGACACCAACTGCGACCCCGACGAGGTCGACTACCCTATTCCCGGCAACGACGACGCGATCCGCTCGGCCGCGCTGCTGACCAAGGTCGTCGCCGAGGCGGCGGCGGCCGGCCTGATCGCCCGTGCGGGCGCGAGGACGAAGGACAGCGTCGCCGCCGACGACAAGGCTATCGCCGCCGAAGAGCCGCTTGCGGAGTGGGAGCAGGACCTGCTCGTCAGCGCCAGCGCCGAAGGCGGCTCCACCAACGCCTGATCCACGGCCAGTACTGCCCGCGCGTACCGCAAAGGAAACGGACACCGCACGATGCCGAACTACACCACGGCCGACGTGAAGAAGCTTCGCGAGCTCACCGGCTCTGGAATGATGGACTGCAAGAAGGCCCTTGAGGAGGCCGACGGAGACTTCGACAAGGCTGTCGAGATCCTGCGCATCAAGGGGGCGAAGGACGTCGGCAAGCGCGCCGGCAGGGCCACCGCCAACGGCCTTGTCGCCGCCGAGGCCGGCGTTATGGTCGAACTGAACTGCGAGACCGACTTCGTCGCCAAGAACATCGAGTTCCAGGAGCTCGCCGCGAAGATCGTCGCGGCGGCGGGTGACGCCAAGGTCACCGACGTCGAGGCACTCGGTGCGGTCACACTGGCCGAGGGCACGGTGTCGGACGCCGTGCAGGCACTGTCGGCCAAGATCGGCGAGAAGCTGGCGATCCGACGCCTCGTACGGTTCGACGGTCAGGTCAACACCTACCTGCACCGTCGTTCCTCCGACCTGCCGCCGGCGGTCGGTGTGTTGGTGGAGTACTCAGGCGGCGACGTCGAGGCGGTGCGCGGTGTCGGCATGCAGATCGCCGCGATGAAGCCCCGGTTCGTCACCCGTGACGAGGTACCCGCTGAGGTTGTCGCCCACGAACGGCGCATCGCCGAGGAGACCGCTCGCGAGGAAGGCAAGCCGGAACAGGCGCTGCCCAAGATCGTCGAAGGCCGTCTCAACGGATTCTTCAAGGACGTCGTCCTGCTCGAGCAGCCCTCGGTGCAGGAGTCCAAGAAGTCCGTGAAGGCCGTCCTCGACGAGGCTGGTGTGACCGTGACCCGCTTCGCCCGGTTCGAGGTGGGGCAGGACTGATCGTGGTGTGGTGGCGGGGTCGCCGTGCTGGCAGGCCAGATTGGCGACCCCGCCTTCGCATGTCCAAGTCGACCGTGGTCACCGCACTAGTGAGGAGGACGAATGTCGCTGATGGAGGACGAGGCGGTCCACGTCGGTTACCGCAGGGTGCTGCTCAAGCTGGGCGGCGAGATGTTCGGTGGCGGCGCGGTCGGTGTCGATCCTGATGTCGTGCACGCGGTTGCCCGGCAGATCGCCGAGGTCGTCCGTGAGGGCGCGCAGGTCGCCATCGTGATCGGCGGTGGCAACTTCTTTCGGGGCGCCGAGCTCAGCCAGCGCGGCATGGACCGGGACCGGGCCGACTACATGGCGATGCTGGGCACCGTCATGAACTGCCTCGCGTTGCAGGACTTCCTTGAGAAGCAGGGCATCGACACCCGGGTGCAGACCGCGATCACGATGGGGCAGGTCGCAGAGCCCTACATTCCGCGGCGGGCCGAGCGCCATCTCGAGAAGGGCCGTGTCGTCATTTTCGCGGGCGGCGTCGGCATGCCGTATTTCTCCACCGACACCGCGGCCGCCCAACGCGCGCTGGAGATCGGCTGCGACGTGGTGCTGATGGCCAAGGCCGTTGATGGCGTCTACGACGCCGACCCCCGTCGTGACCCCAACGCGACGATGTTCGACAGCATCACCCACCGAGAGGTGCTCGAGCGCGGACTCGAGGTGGCCGACTCGACGGCGTTCAGCCTGTGCCAGGACAACAACATGCCGATCATCGTGTTCAACCTGCTCGTCGAGGGGAACATCGCACGTGCGGTGCGCGGTGAGAAGATCGGCACCGTGGTACACACCCCTGACGAGGGGCCGGCGGCCTGAGGCTGGAATGGTGGACACCGGTAGCACAGGCAGACGTCCGTAGCCACCGAGGATCTGCTCGCAGGAGCGAGCGATAAGGAGCAGCCGTGATCGACGAGACCCTCCTCGACGCAGAGGAGAAGATGGAATCCGCGGTGTCGGTGGCCAAGGACCACCTGGCCGCCGTGCGTACTGGTCGGGCCAATGCCACCATGTTCCAGGGCATCCAGGTCGACTACTACGGCTCGCCCACCCCGATCAACCAGTTGGCCGGTATCACGATTCCCGAGGCCAGAATGGTGATCATCAAGCCTTATGACGTCAGCCAGCTCAAGGAGATCGAGAAGGCCATCCGCGACTCCGATCTCGGGGTGAACCCCACCAACGACGGCGCGATCATCCGAGTGGTGATTCCGCAGCTGTCCGAGGAGCGCCGCAGGGACATGGTCAAGGTCGCCAAGAGCAAGGGCGAGGACGCCAAGGTGGCCGTTCGCAACATTCGGCGCAAGGCCAAGGAGGAGCTCGATCGCATCGCCAAGGACGGCGAGGCGAGTGAGGACGACGTGGCGCGCGCCGAGAAGGAGCTGCAGCACCTCACCGACAAGTACGTCGGGCAGGTCGATGTGCTGGTCAAGCACAAGGAAGCCGAGTTGCTCGAGGTCTGAGCGGAACGGTGAGGAAAGTTGCCGGGGTGCGATGACGATCGGCGGAAGACAAGAAACACCTGACGCGTCTGCCGACGAGTCGGGTGGCGGTGAAACGCCCGTGCCCTCGCGGGCTGGACGGAACCTTCCGGCCGCTCTCGCGGTCGGATTCGGCCTTGGCGGGCTGATCCTGGGGTGCCTTCTGGTGGCACCGAAGCTGTTCGTCGGCATCGTGGCGATCGCGGTCGCGGTGGCCACCGTCGAACTGGCCGGCGCGCTTCGCCGTGCGGCCGGTATCACCGTGACCCTGGTTCCGGTTCTGCTTGGCGGGCAGGCCATGGTGTGGCTGTCCTGGCCGTTCGAACGGACTGGCCTCGTGGCGGCGTTCGCGGTGACGATCCTTGCCTGCTTGGTCTGGCGTTTCACCGGAGGCACCGAGGGTTACGTCCGTGACGTCACCGCCTCGGTGTTCGTCGCCGGATATGTGCCGCTGTTCGCGTCCTTCGCGGCCATGCTTGTGGTGCCCGCGGACGGCATGTTCAGAGTGGTGTGCTTCATGATCGGCGTGATCTGTTCGGACACCGGCGGGTACACCGCGGGCGTGCTTCTGGGCAGGCATCCGATGGCTCCGCGCATCAGTCCGAAGAAGTCCTGGGAGGGATTCACCGGTTCGCTGGTGGCCGGCATGCTCGGCAGCGCACTGGCGGTCTCCTTGCTGTTGCACGGCCAGTGGTGGCAGGGGGTTGTGCTCGGTGCGGCCATGGTGGGCACGGCGACCGTTGGCGACCTCGTCGAGTCGCTGATCAAACGTGATCTCGGGATCAAGGAT
Organism: Kutzneria sp.; assembly: GCA_019239965.1. GTDB lineage: Bacteria > Actinomycetota > Actinomycetes > Mycobacteriales > Pseudonocardiaceae > Kutzneria. The sequence continues at coordinate 38,667 of JAFAZC010000075.1, forward strand.
ATGGGCACCCTGCTCCCGGGCCACGGTGGTCTGATGGACCGCCTGGACTCCCTGTTGCCCTCCGCCGTCGTAGCCTGGCTCTTGCTGAGCCTGTTCGTGCCATCGTGAGTCCTCTGTGGACATCCGCTAGTCGTCGTACGGATCGTCGTAGGATTCCTCGTCGTCCGGAGTCGGACTGATCACCGAGAAGGCGGCTCCGAGCGGATCCTCCAGCACGGCCACCCTGCCGTAGGCGGAATCGAAAGGATCGACGGTGATCGTGCCACCATGCCGCTCGGCGCACTCGGCGGTGCGGTCGGTGCCCAGTTCGTCCAGCACTCGGAAGAACAGCATCCAGTGCGGAGCGGTGGTAACAGGGAAGTCGGAGTCCATGCGGTACCGGCCGAGCACAGCGGTACCACCGAGCCACCAGATCGTGTAGTCAAGGTCGACTCCATCGCCGACCTGTCCCTGGCTGTAGCCGAACAGGCCGCGGAAGAACTTGTCGGCGGCCTGGCCGTCACGGGTGTTGAGATCGGCCCATTCGAACGAGCCCGGCACGCCGACGGTGAACTGCCGCCCCGGGCTCGGTTTGCTCAACGCGACGGCGGCACCGCTGGGATCCTCGGCGACCACGAATCGACCGTCGATGGGACCGCGCAGTACCTGGCCCCCGTGCTGCCGCACGCGTTCCACCGCGATCCAGGGGTTGCGGATCGTCAGGTGCAGGGTCCATGTGGTGCGTGGGCCCGGGTGCAGCCCGGCGACCAGGTTTCCCTTGGCCAGTGCGGTGGCGTAGTGGCTGGCGTCGGTGGTGAAATGCCAATCGAACAAGGCGCTGTAGAACCGCATGCTCGCTTCCGGGTCCGTGCTTGCCAAGTCGACCCAGCACGGATTGCCGAGAAGGAGATCCGCGGTGTTGGTCATGGGCATCTCCTCAGCGTGAGGCGGGGTTCTACCCACCGTCATCAATGATCAAGCCCGCGTTGTCCCGTGACAAGAGTCCACATGATTGGCTTGACACATGGCAAAGGCGTGGCTGTCCACTCGTGCGGCGAGGGCACGGACGAGGCTGGCTGGCGCGCACGTCCTACCGAGCCCGAACATCTGGCGCTGGCCCGAGCTGTATGAGATCGAGAACCGCGCCCAGGACAGCGCCGGGCGGCTGTGGCGGGCGCTGCGCGAAGAGTGTGACTGGACCGGCCTCGACGTGGTCGACGTCGGCTGCGGTGACGGCTTCCACCTGACGACCTTCGCCGACGACGCGGCGAGCGTCACCGGCATCGAGCCGCATCCACCGTTGGCGACGCGGGCGAGCGGACGTGTTCGAGGACTCGGCGCGGTTCGCGTGCTCGCGGGCACGGCACAGCGGTTGCCGCTGCCGGACACCAGCGTCGACCTGGTGCACGCTCGAACCGCGTACTTCTTCGGGCCAGGGTGTGAACCGGGCATGCTGGAGGCTGATCGGGTGCTGCGACCGGGCGGCGCACTGGCCATCGTCGACCTTGACGGGACGCGTCCTCCGTACGGTTCGTGGCTGTGTGCCGATGTCGCCGGCTACGACCCATTCGCTGTCGAACAGTTCTTTGCGGTCAAGGGATTCAGCTGTAGGAAGGTCGACACGCTGTGGCGGTTCGGCAGCCGGTCCGAGCTCGAGGCGGTACTGCGGATCGAGTTCTCCGCCGCCACGGCGGAACGGGCCATCGCGGCGACACCCGGCCTCGAGATCCCGGTTGGCTACCGGCTGCACGTCCGCCGCAAGCCAACCGGCCTGATTGTGTCGTGACGGGGGCCGCGACCGACCCCCGTCACCACACCGGTTTCAGTCCTCCTCGTCGACGTCGTCCACCTCGTCGTCCTGGGCGAGCAGCTCGTAGATCCTGCGCTTGGCGTCGTTGATCGCCTTGACGGCCTTGGTCTTCTGCTCTTCGGTTCCGGCCTGTGAGATCTGGTCGACCGCCATGAACAGCTGGGACAGTGCGGTGTGCAGCTGCATCGCGTCCTGGTCGACGTCACCGGCGACCTCCGCCCAGGGCGTGCTCGACGCCTGGTTGGCGACCTCGGCGTTGCCGGACTCGGTGAGCGTGAACAACCGCTTGCCCCCCTGTTCGGCGGCGGTGATCAGTCCCTCGTCGGTGAGCAGTTGGAGCGTTGGGTACACGGATCCCGGGCTGGGCTTCCACAAGCCGTGGGTGCGCTGGGCGAGCTCCTGGATCATTTCGTAGCCGTGCATTGGCCGTTCGGCGAGCAACGCGAGTACGGCCGCACGGACGTTGCCGCGTCGTTGTCGTCGTCCGCCGCGGCGTCCGCCTCGCCCTAAGAAGCCCGCCATCGGGCTCAGTGCGCCCGGCCAGGGACCGCCGGCCGCGAACGGCAATCCGGGGATGGGACCCGGTGCCGGCGGGAATCCCGGGCGGTGCGGCGGCTCGTGGTGAGGGTATGCGGGGACGTGGTCCCCGAAGCCGTGGTGCCGGGTGAACGCGTGCCCTGGCCTGCCGTGAGAGTGATGGCGCATGTCGTCGTCCTTTCACTGAAGTAGTGGTACGTAGTAACGATATATCGCTGATATATCGCGATACAACGCCATTGGCTGTGTCGCGCGTCACATCCAGGAAGTGTCAGACCCCGCACCTAACGTGGGTGCCATGACGACAGCCAAGCAGTCGATGTGGACTCCGCTGCTGGTCACGATGTGCGTCGGGTATTTCCTTATTTTGCTGGACGTCACGATTGTGAATGTGGCCCTGCCGCGGATTGGCCAGCAACTGCGGGTGGGCGGTGGCCCTCTCGCATGGGTCACCACCGGGTATACCGTGCCGTTCGCCGCGCTCCTGCTGTTCGCCGGCACGACCGGGGACCGACTCGGTCATCGGCGGATGGTGCTGACCGGACTCGCGGTGTTCGGTCTCGCCTCGCTGGCGTGCTCGGTCGCGCCGACCCTTGGTGTGCTGGTTGGCGGGCGAGCCGTGCAGGGCGTCGGCGCCGCGTTCCTGTTACCCGGCACGCTTGCGGTGATCACGAAGGCGATTCCTGATCCCGCTCTGCGTGCGCGTGCGGTTGGGGTGTGGGCGTCGGTTGGTGGCCTGGCGTTGATCGCCGGTCCGCTGCTCGGCGGGCTTCTCGTTTCGACGGTCGGCTGGCCCTCCGTGTTCTGGATCAACCTTCCCGTGGTGGCTGCCGCTCTGGTGGCGGCGGTCAGGGTGCTGCCTCATGAGGCGGGTGATCCTCGTACTCGGCCCGATTCGCCGGGTGCGGCGCTCGGCGCGGTGTTCCTCGCCGCCGTGGTGTTCGCCGCTGCCGAACACAGCTGGCTGGCTGCCGTGCTGGCGGTGGTCACGTTGGGTGCGTTCCTGCTGGTCGAGCGCTCCTCGGGACAGCCGATGCTTCCGCTCGTCCTGTTCGGTCGCCGGGACTTCGCGCTGTTCAACCTCGGTGCGTTCATCATGAATGCCGCCGGCCAGGGCATGCTGTTCCTGGTCGCCCTGATGCTGCAGGATGCGCAGGGGCACGGTCCGCTGCAGGCAGGCCTGGCCATGCTTCCGGGGTTCGTGCCGCTCGCGGTGTTGCCGTCATTCGCCGGCGGGATCATCAACCGATTCGGTGCCGGCCGGGTGGCGGCCGTGTCGCTCATGGTGACCGCACTCGGCATCGCCGGTCTGACACTGGTCGGCAAGGACACCCCGTACCTGGCGATGGTGATGCCGTTGTTGGTGTGGGGCGCTGGGCTCGGCCTGCTCACTCCAGCGCTGGTCGGTGGCGCGGTGAGCGCGGTGTCGGCCGATCGATCGGGGCTGGCCAGCGCGGTCAACAACACCGCGCGGCAGGCTGGCGGCTCACTGGGTACGGCGGTCTGTGCCGCGCTCGCCGGTCCAGTGCTGGCCGCCGGGTTCGTGTCGGGTTTCCGGCTCGCCGCCGTGATCATGGCCGGTCTGTGTGCCGCTGTTGCCGTCTTGCTGCTGATCGGCGTCGGCCGGTCGCGAACAGCCCCCGGCTGAGGGGGCCGCCCGAATCAGGGCCTGTGATCGGTGTTGGCGAGGAGTTGGGTAGCTGCCAGTTCGGCATAGAGCTTGTCGGCGGTGAGCAGCTGGCCGTGGGTGCTGACGGTGCGTTCGAGCAGAAAAGTGCCGCCCGCACCGACAGCGGCGTTGGCCAGCACCAGCACGCTCATCAGCACCAACAGGCCGGTGATCCCTCCGCTGCCGGCAAGTCTGGTGATCAGCTGGCGCACCGCAAGGGGCAACGCGAGCCCGGTGGCCGCCGTGACGAGACTCAGCAGCCCGCCCGCCAGCAGGGCCGTCTGAAAAGGACGAATGTAGTCGAGCAGGGTCCGCCACGCCGGCTGGTTGGTCTGCCCCCTCACTGACCGCCTCCGCTCGACGGCGGGTTCGGCCCGATGGCACGGGTCGGTCGTCGGATCACTGACAGATGGCAAGACATCCGTTCAGCGTGCACTCGATACCAAGTATCGGGTCGAGTCGGAGGTGAACGGCAGACAGGGCGAGAGAGCCGTCGGCACACATGTGAGCGGGTACGACCAGATCGGACACCACCGTGAGGGCGTGGGACACTAGGGGCTGTCATGACCTCGCTCCCCCTCGTCTTCGACGCTCCCCGCCGTGGCCTGCCCCCGCGGCACCTGGCCGACCTCTCCTCCGCCGAGCGCGCGCAAGCCGTGGCCGATCTTGGGGAGAAACCGTTCCGGGCCAAGCAGTTGTCCCACCACTACTTCGCCCGGTTGACCACCGAGTCCGACGCCATGACCGACATTCCGTCGACAGCGAGGGACCGGCTGGTCGGCGAGCTCCTGCCGACGCTGTTGAGCCCGGTCCGACAGCTGCGGTGTGACGAAGGGGCCACCCGCAAGACCCTGTGGCGGGCGCACGACGGCACCCTGTTGGAGAGCGTCCTGATGGGATACCCGGACCGGGCCACCGTGTGCGTCTCCAGCCAGGCTGGGTGCGGAATGGCCTGCCCGTTCTGCGCCACCGGCCAGGGCGGGCTACGGCGCAATCTGTCCACGGCGGAGATCGTCGACCAGGTCAGGTTGGCGGCCGCGGCTGTGCGTGACGGCGAACTAGGTGGTGAAGACGGGGCACGGGGTCCTCAGCGTCTCTCGAACGTCGTGTTCATGGGCATGGGTGAACCACTGGCCAACTACCGGCGGGTGGTCGATGCGGTGCACAGGATCTGTGATCCGGCGCCGGACGGGTTGGGGATCTCGCAGCGGTCGGTGACCGTGTCCACGGTCGGTCTGGTGCCGGCGATCCGGAAGCTGACTGAGGAGGAGTTGCAGGTTCGACTCGCTGTGTCGTTGCATACGCCGGATGACGAGCTGCGGAACACGCTGGTGCCGGTGAACACCCGGTGGACGGTATCCGAGGTGTTGCAGGCCGCGCGTGGCTACGCCGACCGGACGGGTCGCCGGGTGTCGATCGAGTATGCGTTGATCCGGGACGTCAATGATCAGCCGTGGCGGGCAGACCTGCTCGGCAAGAAGCTGCACACGCATCTCGGGCAGTTCGCGCACGTCAACGTGATTCCGTTGAACCCGACGCCGGGCTCGAAGTGGGATGCCTCGCCGAAGCCGGTGCAGGACGAGTTCGTTCGGCGGGTGAAGGCCCAGGGTGTGGAGTGCACCGTGCGTGACACCCGTGGCCGGGAGATCGCCGCTGCCTGTGGACAACTGGCCGCCGAAGGCTGAGCTTGCTAGAACGAGCGGTAATACCGGGTTATACTTTCCTTGTGAAGACGGCTATTTCTGTGCCAGATGAGACGTTTGCGCAGGTCGAACGCGGTGCCAAGTGTCTCGGAGTTACGCGCTCGGAGTTCTACGCCCGTGCGGCGCGCTTCTATCTGGAGCACCTGGAAAAGGAATCACTGACCAACGAGATCAACGCGGCGCTCGACATCATCGGTGATGGGGACGACTCCGCCGCGGCCGCGGTCAGCGCCGGCCGGCGGATGGTGGAGTCGGTGGACGACGAGTGGTGATCGAACGCGGCGGCATCCATTGGGCGGATCTGGGCGAGTCCGACGAATCGCGTCCCGCCAAGCGCCGTCCGGTGATCGTCGTACAAGCCGACCCGTACAACACAAGTCGGTTGGCGACGGTGCTGGTCGCCGTCATCACCTCCAACACGAAGCTCGCCGCCACGCCTGGGAACGTCTTCCTACCCGCATCCGCGACAGGGCTGTCCCGTGACTCGGTGGTCAACGTGACGGCATTGGTCGCCCTGAACAAGGACGATCTGCTGGAGCGGGTGGGTGATGTTCCGATGGTTCTGATGCGCGACGTGGACGCGGGCCTGCGCCGAGCGCTCGGACTTTGACAGCGGCGGGATCGCCGGTCCGCTCGACGGCGTCAGCTCAGATGCATGCAACGCTCACATGGCCGTTCAGGGTGCGCCGCCCAGGTCCAGGCCCTCTCGGGGTCAGCGGCGCCAGGGGGTGCGGCTGCGGATCCGGTCGTAGATGAGGGCACCGATGATCACCGCGGCGGTGGCGATCAGCCAGATGTCCTCGATGTGCCCGCGGTGGTTGCCGATCAGCATGGCGAGCATGGCGAACGCGGTCAGCCAGCCGGCGATGCGGGTGGCTCGGGGAAAGACACCGTGCCAGCCCCACTCCGCGGACGGCTCGTCGTGCGGATCGGCACCGTGCGCCGGACGGGATTCCAGTTCCGAAGAGGGCGCCACGATCACTCCTGGTCCTATGGGAACAGCTGCCGTCTCATCGTCGCATATGACCCGCACGTGACGTGCCGAGGGCAGGCGCCCCAAGGGGCGCCTGCCACGACCTAGCCCCGGACCCTCCGCCGTGCGACGAGCCGATAGAGACCGAGGACCACGACGGCACCGAGAATGGCCAGCAGCCAGGTGTGGATCTCGAAGAACCCACCGAGGTCGGTCCCGAAGATGGCCTTGCCAATGATGCCGCCGACGAACCCGCCGACGATCCCGAGCAGTGTCGTGATGATGAGCCCGCCGCCGTCGGCGCCGGGCATGATGGCCTTGGCGAGCAGGCCGACGACAAGACCGAGCACGATCCAAGCGATGATGCCCACCGGCAACCCCTCACTTTCTGTCGATCCGAATAATCGGGTACCCGAACTGGCCACCATCATGCCCGGTCCACCGTGCCCATTGCCGCCGCCAACCGGCGGGCCCGTGGTTCCCGGCATACCGAGCGTCGGGGACAATGCTCGTGATGGACCACTCACCTACGGAATCCCCGGCTCTCGCCAGGGTCCTCGTCCTCGGAGCCACGGGCTCGGTCGGCGAGCAGGCTCTCGACGTCGTCACGGCCAACCCGGACCGGTTCCGTGCGGTCGGCCTCGCGGCCGGCGGGTCGAACGCGGCGGTGCTGGCCGAGCGAGCCGTCGCGACCGGCGCCGAGGCGGTCGCGGTGTCCCTGTCGACGTCGGTGGAAGACCTCCAGCTCGCGCTGTACGCCGAGGCCCAGCGCAGGGGTTACGCACGTGGCGAGTTCCGGATGCCCAGGATTCTGGCCGGTCCGGACGCGGTGTGTGAGCTGATCGACACGACCTCGGCCGATGTCGTGCTCAACGCCCTGCCCGGTTCCCAAGGGCTCACCCCGACCCTGCGTGCGCTGGCCACCGGCGCCCGGCTCGCACTGGCGAACAAGGAGTCCCTGGTGGCGGGCGGCCCACTGGTACTAAAAGCGGCCCGACCCGGCCAGCTCGTTCCGGTCGACTCCGAGCACTCCGCGTTGGCCCAGTGTTTGCGTGGCGGCCGGGCGGAGGAAGTCGCCAGACTGGTGCTCACCGCGTCCGGCGGACCGTTCCGGGGTCGTCGGCGCGCCGAGTTGGCCGAGGTGACCGTGGCGCAGGCCATGGCTCATCCGACCTGGAGCATGGGCACGCTCATCACCATCAACTCCGCGACCCTCGTCAACAAGGGCCTCGAGCTAATCGAGGCGCAGCTGCTGTTCGGCGTGCCATACGACCGCATCGACGTGGTCGTGCATCCGCAATCGGTCGTTCACTCCATGGTGACGTTCGCGGATGGCTCCACCCTGGCCCAGGCCAGTCCCCCCGACATGCGGCTCCCCATCTCGCTGGCACTGGGCTGGCCGGACCGGGTGGCCGGTGCCGCGTCGCCGTGTGTCTGGGACTCCCCGGCGACGTGGACCTTCGAGCCGCTCGACGACGTGACGTTTCCCGCCGTCGAACTGGCCAGGCGGGCCGGCGTCGGCGGTGGTTGCCTGCCCGCGGTGTACAACGCGGCCAACGAGGAGGCGGTCGCCGCGTTCCTGGTGGGTAATGCCACCTTCACATCGATTGTGGACACTGTGTACCAGGTGCTCGACGCCGCCGACGGCTGGCGTCGTGAGCCCGCCGACGTGGCCGAGGTCCTGGCCGCCGAGGAGTGGGCCCGTGCTCGCGCGCGGGAACTGGTGTCCGCCGCAGCAGGTTCGGGAAGGAACTGAACGTGATCTACGTCATCGGGGTGGTCCTCTTCGCGCTCGGCATCGGGGTCTCGGTGGCCTTGCACGAGTTCGGCCACCTGCTGACGGCCAAGGCGTTCGGCATGAAGGTCACCCGGTACTTCATTGGATTCGGGCCGCGGATCTGGTCGTTCCGCCGCGGCGAGACCGAGTACGGGCTCAAGGTCATTCCGGCCGGCGGTTTCTGCGAGATCGTCGGCATGACCGCGCTGGACACGGTGGATCCGGCCGACGCGCCGCGTGCGTTCTACCGACAGAAGACCTGGAAACGGGTTGTCGTGCTGTCCGCGGGGTCGGTGACCCACTTCATCGTGGGTTTCGTCGTGCTCTACCTGTCGGCGATAACGCTCGGCCTGCCCAACACGCAGAACCTGCCGATCGTCGGCGAGGTCAGCCAGTGCGCGCAGGCCAGCCAGGACCCGATGACCGGTGCGTACAGCCCGTGCACGTCGGCCGACCCGGCCCCGGCGAAGGCGGCAGGCCTCAAGCCCGGGGACCAGATCCTCTCGGTGGGCGGGCACCCGACTCCGACCTACAACGACATGGTCGCGCAGACCCGCCAGGCCAACGGCCCGACGCCCGTCACCGTGCTGCGCGACGGCGACCGTCTCGACCTGACCGTGAACGTCGCCCAGGTGCAGCGTGTCCTGGACCTGTCGACGTTGGGCAAGGACGCGAAGACCGGCACGGTCGGGGCCATCGGAGTGTCCCAGGCCTTCACGGTCGCCTACGGGCCGGTGTCGGCGCTGTCCGGCGCGACCTCGTTCACCGGCCAGATGTTCGTCGCGGTGGGTGAGAGCATCAAGCGTTTTCCGCAGAAGGTGCCCGCGCTGGTCCGGGCCATCGCTGGCGAGAAGCGCGACCTTGAGGCGCCGGTGAGCGTCGTCGGTGCGAGCCTAATCGGCGGGCAGGCGGCCCAGTACGGCCTGTGGTGGTTCTTCCTGCTGCTGCTGGCCAACCTGAACTTCTTCATCGGGGTGTTCAACCTGCTCCCACTGCTGCCGCTCGACGGTGGTCACATCGCGGTCAACCTCTACGAACGGGTCCGGGACGCGGTGCGCAAACTGCGCGGCAAGCCGGCGGGCGCCCCGGTCGACTACATGAAACTGCTGCCGCTGACCTATGTGCTGGTGTTCATCGGCGGCGCGATAACATTACTGACTGTCACCGCCGACATCGTCAATCCGATCCAACTGGGCGGACAGTGACTGCCCGGAGCACACTGGAAACCGTCCGGGAGACACCCGGCGAGGAGAAGTAACACACCATGACCGATGGCGTGATGTTGGGAATGCCGGCCCTGCCGCCCCCGGTGCTCGCGGAGCGGCGCAGGACACGCCAACTCCAGGTTGGCTCCGTCGGCGTCGGCAGCGACTTCCCGATCTCAGTACAGTCGATGACCACCACGTTGACCGCCGATGTCAACGCCACTCTGCAGCAGATCGCCGAGCTGACCGCGGCGGGCTGCGACATCGTGCGGGTCGCCTGCCCGTCGCAGGATGACGCCGACGCGCTCCCGGCCATCGCGAGCAAGTCGACCATCCCGGTCATCGCCGACATCCACTTCCAGCCCAAGTACGTCTTCGCCGCGATCGAGGCGGGCTGCGCGGCGGTCCGGGTGAACCCCGGCAACATCAAGAAGTTCGACGACAGGGTCGCCGAGATCGCCGCGGCCGCGCGTGACCACGGCACCCCGATCCGGATCGGGGTCAACGCCGGCTCGTTGGACCGGCGGCTGCTGGAGAAGTACGGCAAGGCCACACCGGAGGCACTGGTCGAGTCGGCGCTGTGGGAGGCCTCACTGTTCGCCGAGCACGACTTCCACGACATCAAGATCTCGGTCAAGCACAACGACCCGGTGGTCATGGTGCGCGCCTACGAGCTATTGGCCGAGTCGTGCGACTATCCGCTGCACCTCGGGGTCACCGAGGCCGGGCCGGCGTTCCAGGGCACCATCAAGTCGGCGGTGGCCTTCGGCGCGTTGCTGCGCCAGGGGATAGGCGACACGATCCGGGTGTCGCTCTCCGCGCCTCCCGTCGAGGAGGTCAAGGTCGGCATCCAGATCCTGCAGTCGCTCAACCTCCGGCCGCGCAAGTTGGAGATCGTCTCCTGCCCGTCCTGCGGACGTGCCCAGGTCGACGTCTACAAGCTCGCCGACGAGGTGACCGCGGGGCTGGAAGGCCTGGAAGTGCCGCTGCGGGTGGCGGTCATGGGCTGCGTGGTCAATGGGCCCGGCGAAGCCCGCGAAGCCGACCTCGGGGTCGCCTCCGGCAACGGCAAGGGGCAGATCTTCGTCAAGGGCAAGGTCGTGAAGACGGTGCCCGAACACAAGATCGTGGAGACCCTGATCGAGGAGGCGATGCGGATCGCCGAGGAGATGGGTCCCGTCGAGGGGGAGCCGGTTGTAACCGTCTCCTGACCGGACGGGGCGCGCCGGCGGAGTCGAGATCAACTACGCCGAGTGGGTACTTGTTCGCGCAGGTTGAGGTGTTCATCTGGCACGCTGTGTTTCGTGTTGAGGCTCGCCGGCGCCAGAGTGCTCGACGACCGGGACGTGTCCGCGGTGCGGACGGTGTTCAATGGTGACCCGGTCGCATGCTGCATGGTCGCCGCGCGCGTGGAGGCGGCGGGGACGGACCCGTGGCGGTTGGGCGGCGAGCTGTGGGGTCTCGACGGCCGACACTCCCGTCACGGCGACCTGTCGGGGCTCTGCTTCGCGGGCCCCAACCTGATTCCGCTCAGCGGCAACCGCTCGGCCTTGCGGTGCTTCGCCGACCGCGCGATGCGCCGCCACCGCATGTGCTCGTCACTGGTCGGGCCGGCCGAGCAGGTGATGGGGCTGTGGCAGGAGCTGGAGCCGGTGTGGGGCCCGGCGAGGGAGGTGCGCGCGTGCCAGCCGCTGCTCGCGATGGGTGCCTCGCCGTGGATCACGCCGGATCCGTTCGTCCGCTCAGTGCGGCCGGAGGAGTTGGACCGATATCTTCCCGCCGCGATCGCGATGTTCACCGAGGAGGTCGGCATCGACCCGAGAGTGGAGGACGGCGGCGCGGGCTACCGGGCGCGGGTGGCGGAGCTGATCACCGCCGGCAGGGCCTTCGCCAGGTTCGAGGGCGGCGAAGTGATCTACAAAGCCGAGATTGGCGCACTATCGACCAAGGTCGGGCAGATCCAGGGGGTATGGGTCCATCCGGACTGGCGCGGCCACGGGGTCGGAGCGAGTGGCACCGCCGCGGTCGCCGACCGGTTGGTGCGCAGGCTCGGCCGCACCGCGAGCCTGTACGTCAACGGCTACAACCTCCCGGCGAGGGCGGCCTACCGGCGGATCGGGTTCACCGAGGTGGGCAGGTACGCGACCGTCCTCTTCTGAGCCAGCTGACCCTGTTCTCGACCACTCTGTCGGCGGCCATTGTTCGGATCCTCACCAACGGCCGGCGCGGACCGGCATACTGGCGCCGTGCGAAGGATATTCGGCCTCGTGCTCGCCGTCCCCCTGCTCGTCTCGTTCGCCGGCTGTGGCCTGTTCCACAGCGGGCCGAGTTCACAGGACGTCGCCGGGACGTTCCTCAAGGACTTCGGCGGCGGTGATACGGCCGGCGCCGCGGCACTCACCGACGACTCGGCCGCCGCCAAGACGATGTTGGACAAGGTGAGATCGGCGCTCAAGCCTGCGGGCGCGGATCTCCATCCCGATCTGACCGCTGATGGAGTCGATCGTTCCGGTGACAGCGTGGACGAGCCGTTCCAGGCTTCCTGGGACCTCGGCCAGGGACGCACCTGGAGCTATACCGGACACGTTGCAGTCAAGCGGATCGACGGGGACTGGAAGGTGCACTGGCAGCCGTCGGACATCCACCCCAAGCTGGCCGCCGAGCAGACCATCGCCCTGCAGGTGGAGCAGCCCGACCCGGCGCCGGTGTTGGACCGGGACGGCGTTGCGCTACTCGCCCCGACTCCGGTGATCACGGTCGTCGTCGATCGCAAGCAGGCAGGCGACCTCGGCGCGGTGGCCGGCAGCCTCGCCGACGCGCTGTCCCGGTTCGATGCGACCATCACGCCTCAGTCGATCATTGACGGCGCCACGAAAACCCCCGACGGGCAGGGCTACCCGGTGATCAGCCTGCGGGACTCGGACTACCAGCAGGTGCGCGCCCAGATCCATGAGTTGCCGGGGGTGAGCTTCGCCAGCCAGACCCAGTTGCTGGCCAAGGACAAGGCACTCGGGCCGCAGCTGCTGGCCACCGTCAAGGCAGCGGTCCAGGCGAAGGTCGCCGGCTCGGCCGGCTGGCGGGTGATCACCCAGGACGCGGGCGGCAACGAGGTCAACGAGTTGACCGCCAAGCCCGCCAAGCCGGCCGGGTCGACCTCCGTGACACTGAGCACGGCCGTCCAGGCGGCGGCCCAGGCGGCCATCGCCTCCGCTCCGCAGGCCGCCGCCATCGTGGCGATGCAGCCGTCCACCGGGGAGTTGCTCGCGGTCGCGCAGAACGCTCCCGCCGACACGCAGGGCCTGATCGCGCTGAGCGGGCAGTTCCCGCCCGGTTCCACGTTCAAGATCGTCACCGCCGCCGCGACGCTCGCCGCGGGCAAGGCGACCATCGACTCCCCGCAGGCCTGCCCCGGCACGGTGACCATCGAGGGCCGGCTGATTCCCAACGAGGACAAGTTCGACCTCGGTACGGTCCCGCTGCGCACCGCCTTCGCCCAGTCGTGCAACACGACCTTCTCGCAGCTGGCGGTGAATCTGCCCAACGACGCGTTGACCACCATGGCCAAGCAGCTCGGTGTCGGCGCCGATTTCACCGTTCCCGGCGTGACCACGGTGACCGGGTCCGTTCCGGCGGCGACCGGCACCATCGAGCGGGCCGAGGACGGATTCGGGCAGGGCAAGGACCAGGTGAGTCCGTTCGGTATGGCGCTGGCCGTCAGCACCGTCGTGAAGGGGACGATTCCGACGCCGAGCCTGCTGCGCGGCACCCAGACGAAGGTCAACACGCCGTCGCAGCGGCCGGTGTCGCCCGCGGTGCTGGACTCGCTCCGGCAGATGATGCGGGCGGTGGTCACCGACGGAACGGCCCGTGCCATCAGGGACACTCCGGATGTGGCCGGCAAGACGGGCACCGCACAGTTCGGGGACGGCACCCAGTCGCACGGTTGGTTCGTGGGATACCGGGGTGATCTCGCCTTCGCCGTGCTGCTCACCGCCGCGGGCAGTTCGACGCCGGCGGTCACCGCGGCCGGCACCTTCCTGCGCGCACTGCGCTGAGTGCCGGGTTCGCGGCGGACGAGGTCGGCCTGCCGACGGTGTCTCCTGGTATCCCATAACGACGGTTCCACGCAGAACACGGCAGGGGAGGGGATTCGCCGAGTTGGGTGGGGCACTGCTGGTCGCCGGGACGACCTCGGACGCGGGCAAGAGTGTCCTCGTCGCCGGAATCTGTCGGTGGCTGGCGCGCCGCGGGGTCCGGGTCGCCCCGTTCAAGGCGCAGAACATGTCCAACAACTCGGTCGTCACCGTCGAGGGCGGCGAGATCGGCCGGGCACAGGCACTCCAGGCCGCCGCCGCAGGTCTGGAGCCGAGCGTTCGGTTCAACCCTGTCCTGCTCAAACCGAGTGGTGACCGCAGATCCCAGATCGTGCTGCTCGGCAGGGCGGTGGGCGAGGTCAGTGCCGTGTCCTACCGGAAGAGCAAGGCCGAATTGCTCGACACCGCCGTTTCGGTGCTCGGCGGGCTGCGCGCGGAGTTCGACGCCGTGGTCTGCGAGGGCGCGGGATCGCCCGCCGAGATCAATCTCAGGGCCACCGACATCGCCAACCTCGGCCTCGCCAGGGCCGCCGAACTTCCAGTGATCGTGATTGGTGATATTGACCGGGGTGGGGTGTTCGCGCACCTGTTCGGCACCCTCGCCCTGCTCGACGCCGCCGACCAGGCGCTGGTCACTGGATTCGTGATCAACAAGTTTCGTGGTGACCCAGACCTGCTCGCGCCGGGACTGCGCCAGTTGCGTGCCCTCACCGGCCGCCCCGTGTACGGCGTGCTGCCCTGGCGGGAAGAGCTCTGGCTGGACGCCGAAGACTCGCTGTCGGCGGTGGCGGACGGCGTCGTCGGCAGGCCGGCACCGCCGGCGGGGGAGCAGTGGCTGCGGGTCGCCGTGATACGGCTGCCGAGGATCTCCAATGCGACCGACGTGGAAGCACTCGCCGGCGAGCCCGGGGTGTCCGTGCGGTTCGTCACCGAGCCGTCCCGGCTGGCGGACGCCGACCTCATCGTGCTGCCCGGCTCGAAGGCGACCGTCGCCGATCTCGGTTGGCTGCGCCGGACAGGGTTGGCCGACGCGGTCACCGCGCATGTCCGGCGAGGCATGCCGCTGCTGGGCATCTGCGGCGGTTACCAGATGCTGGCCAGTGCCATCCATGACGACGTCGAGTCGCGGGCCGGACGGGTCGACGGCCTCGGCATTATCGACATGGAGATCGTCTTCGACGAGGTCAAGACGGTGTGCAGGCGGTCAGGAACCGCCCTCGGACACGACGTCAGCGGGTACGAGATCCATCACGGCCGTGTCCTGCGCCCGGCCGACCGGCTCGCCGCCCTGACCGAGTGTGCCGACGGCGCTTGCGAGGGGGTGGCCGGCGGCCCTGTTGTCGGCACGCACTGGCACGGTCTGCTGGAGAACGACGGATTCCGCAGGGAGATCCTTCGCTGGGCGGCACGATACTCCGGAAGGGACGGCTTCACCGTCGTGCCGGACACCTCGTTCGCGGCCGCGCGGGCAGCCCAGCTGGACCTGCTCGGCGACCTCGTCGCCGAGCATCTGGACACCGACGCCCTGTGCGGTCTGCTGGACAGGGGCGCACCCGACGGGCTTCCCGTTGTGCCCCCCGGTGCGCCCGCACCGTGCTGAACCGCCGCCTAGCGACCGGCCGTGCTGGTGGGCGAGGCCGATCCGGTTGTGGACGCCGTCGTCGACGGCGCCGCGCCGCGGTCGGCATCCAGGATCGCCGAGGCGACGGCGCGACCCGCGGGACCGAGTCCGTCCTGGTAGCGGCCGAGGATCTGCTGTTCCCGGGTCGGGTCGGTTCGCGTGCCCCCGGCCGCCGTGCGTATCCGCTGTATCGTCGCGGAGGCCTCGCCGCGTTGCCGGAGCAGCTCGATGATCTGCTTGTCCAGCTCGTCGATGTGCTGGCGCTGCTCGGTGATGGACGCGTTCGGGTCCGGGGTCTGCACCGGCGTCTGCCGCGAGTTGGGCTGATCGGACGCCTTCTCCAGCGACGGTGAGCAGGCCGCCGCCGCGATCATGGCCGCCCCTCCCACGGCGGCCAGTGCGGCCCGACGAGACAAGCTGCTGGTAGTGCGGACGTCCATCGACACCTCATCCTCAACGAGACCCTGGACTGGGACGCGGTTGCTGTCCTTGTTGTCTTGCAGATCGTACGGGCCTCGGCTCAGTGTCGATCGGCCGCGTGTCGTTCCAGCAGGTCGTCGAGGAAGACGCTGGCCTCCCGCGCGGCGCGCTCGGAATCGCCGCCCCGGATGGCCTCGAGCAGGCCGTCGTGGGAGATCTGCTTGGCGCCGCCGGGCGTGTCCGTCACGCCGACGGCGACACTGGCGCGGATGACTTCGGTGAGCCCTCGGTGCAGCTCGGCGAGCACGGCGTTGTGCGAGCTCTGGACGACCATCAGGTGGAAGAGGGTGTCCCGCTCGATCATCTCGGGCCAGTTCTGCCTTGCCTCGGCGGCGTTGCGCTCGTCGAGCAACTCCTCCAGGCCGCGCACGTCCTCGTCGGTGCGCCGGATGGCGGCCAACCTGGCGCCCTCCACCTCGAGCGCGCGGCGCACCTCGAGCACGTCGAGCAGTTCCTCGTCGACGAGCCGGCGAACGGCACCGGAGAGTTCACTCGTCGCCCGTACGAAGGTCCCGTCGCCCTGGCGGACCTCCAGCAGGCCGGCATGGGCCAGCGCCCTGACGGCTTCGCGGACGGTGTTGCGTCCGACGCCAAGCGCGGTGACCAGCTCGGGCTCGGCGGGAATACGGCGGCCGACCGGCCATTCTCCGGATGAGATCGCCTGTCGCATCTGCTCGATCACCTGGTCGACAAGACCAGCGCGGCGAGTGGCGGCCAACGGCACGGTATCTCCCTTCCTCATGGATCCCGTCTCGTCGAAGGGGTCCGTCTTCGTTCCTGGCTTCGTCCCGCCCGGCATTCCCATTGCGGGGTGACCGGCAGACATGATGAACGATGTGACGCCGACCGCATACCACCGACCGCTCGAAGTGCGGCCATGGCGGGACAAGTCCTGCTCTGACCACCCGATTGGCGGCTGCTCAGTCCAGCGGCAACGTGAGCAGGGCGTTCTCGACCAGCTCCGGCATGGCCGGATGGATCCAGTACTGTCCGCGCGCCATGCTGCGCGCGTCGAGTCCGAAGCTCATCGCCTGGATCACGGGCTGGATGAGCGTCGGGGCCTGCGGGCCGATGATGTGCGCACCCAGCAGCTGACCTGTGCCCGGATCCGCGATCAGTTTGGCAAACCCCGTGGTGTCCTCCATCGCCCAGCCGTAAGCGATGTCGGCGTAGTCCTGTGTCGCGGTCACGTACCTGGTGCCGCGGGCGCGGGCCTGTCGTTCGGTGAGCCCAACCGAGGCCACCTGAGGTGAGGAGAACACCGCGTGCGGCACGAATCGGTGGTCGGACTCGACCGGTTCATCCGGGTGGAGCACGTTGTGCCGCACCACGCGTGCCTCGTGATTGGCGACATGTTTGAGCTGGTGGGCGGAGCTGAGGTCACCGAGCGCCCAGATGTCGTCGATCACCGTGCGCTGCCGCGTGTCGACGACCACTCTGCCGTCGGCGTGTGTGGTGACCCCGGTGGCGCCCACGTCGAGCAGGTCGGAGTTGGGTGTTCTGCCGACGGCGACGAGCAGGTCCTCCGCCTCGACGACGTCAGCACCGGTCGGCGTCTCCAGGTGCAGGCGGACGGCCCCAGCGGTTCGCTCGGCTCGGATCACCTTGGAGTTGAGCCGGACGTCCCACCGGTTCCCGGCCAGCTCGGTGAACCGTGCGGAGATGTCGTCGTCCTCGGCGCGCAGCAGCGCGCCGAAACGGGCCACCAGCGTCACGTCGACGCCGAAGGAGGAGAACACGTGCGCGAACTCCGATGCGACGAACCCGCTGCCCAGGATGACCATGCTCGCGGGAAGCCGGTCCAGCCGCATCACGTCGTCACTGGTGTGGAACCCGGCGTCGGTCAGGCCGGGGACGTCCGGAATGATGGGCCGTGAGCCAGCCGCGAGTACGAACCGGTCCGCGGTGATCGTCTCGCCGGTGCCGGTGTCCAGCGTCTTGGGGCCGACGAACCGGGCCAGCCCCTCGTACACGGTGACGTTGGCGTTGTCCTCGATCCGCCACCGCCGGCCGCCTGCGGAGATTGGGTCGATCCGACCGAAAATCCGGTCACGGACATCGGGCCAGCGCACCCCGTACAGCTGGGCGTCCACGCCCAGCCGTGCCCCCGCGGCGGGCGTCGCCGCGACGTCGGCGGTGTGCACGAACATCTTGGTGGGAATGCACCCCATGTTCAGGCACGTGCCGCCGAACACGCCCTTCTCGACGATCGCGACGTTCCAGTCCGCGAACTGTTCGTCGACGATCGAATTACCGGACCCGGTGCCGATGATGACTATGTCGAAGTGCCGCACAGTGTCATCCAACCGCACGCGGAGACTCGTGATTCCTGGTATTTCACCGCTCAGTGCGAGTAGACCGGCGTGATGATCGCTCTCGCCAGCGTGTGAAACGCCAGGTTGAAGCTCACGACGGCCGGGGTCGCGATGCTGTCGACGTCCAGCGCCGGTGTGTCGACGGCGTGCACCACGAAAAAGTAACGATGCGTCATGTCGCCTTTCGGTGGTGCGGCACCGCCGTACGCCGCGCCGCCGAAGTCATTGCGGACGTGGAACGAGTCGCCTGGCAGTGTGGCGTCGCTCGCGCCGGCTCCCGCCGGAAGTTCGGTCACCGACGCCGCGATGTTGACCGCGACCCAGTGCCAGAAGCCCGACGGCGTCGGCGCGTCCGGGTCGAAGCAGGTCACCGTGAAACTCTGGGTGCCCTCCGGGAAGTCCCGCCAGCTCAGCTGCGGCGAGGTGTTGCCGCCGCTGAGGCCCATGCCGTCGAAGACCTGGGCGTCGGCGAGCCGCTGCCCGTCGGCGACGTCATCGGAGACGACCGTGAACGAACCGACCGCCGGCAGCAGGGTGTACGGGTCTGGAGCGGCGGGGCGGTCGAGGCTCATGGAGAAGTCCTTCGTGGAAAAGACGACATTTCGACATCGGCAACACTAGTACCGGCGGGACGGGCGCACACACTGACCGGCGGCCTGCCGGCGAGGACGGCCTGACCGCGACACACGCCACATAATGGGTGGACCACTGCGCACAAGCACCGGAAGGCCTTCAACCATGGCACCGCACTGGACCGACGCGGACATCCCCGATTTCACCGGCAAGACGGCCCTTGTCACCGGCGCCAACTCCGGAATCGGCCTGCACGAGTCACTCCAGCTGGCCAGACACGGCGCCCAGGTGTTCGTCGCCGCGCGCAACGGGGACAAGGGTCGCGCCGCCATCGAAATGCTGCGCGAACACGTGCCAGCGGACCGTGTCGAACTGGTGCCCCTCGATCTCGCCGACCTCGACTCGGTGCGCCGGCTCGCCGGCGAACTGGCCGGCCGCCTCGAGCACCTCGATCTGCTGGTCAACAACGCCGGTGTGATGGCGGTGCCGAGTCGGCAGACCACGACGCAGGGCTTTGAACTGCAGTTCGGCACCAATCATCTCGGGCACTTCGCGCTCACCGGTCTGCTGTTGCCGCTACTGCTGGCCGCCACGGACAGTCGAGTGGTGACCGTGAGCAGTGTCATGCACAAGGTGGGCCGCATCGATCTCGACGACCTACAGAGCGAGCGGGCGTACGGCCCGCAGCGAGCCTACGGTGCCGCCAAGCTGGCCAACGCGGTCTTCACCCTCGAATTGGACCGCAGGCTTCGGGCCGTCGGAGCCAGCACGCTCAGCGTCGGGGCCCATCCCGGGTTCAGCCACACCAACCTGCAGAACACCGGCACTGGCTTTGTGGCGCGAATGAGCGCGCTGGTCACCCCGGTGTTCGCGCAGTCGGCGGCGCGGGGAGCGCTGCCTGTCCTGCGGGCCGCCGTCGACCCGCTGGCGCACGGTGGTGACTACTACGGCCCGCACGGTGTCGCGGAGATGTGGGGCTACCCGGTGAAGGTGCCCTACACGAGAACCGCGCACGACGCCGAACTGGGCAAGGCGCTCTGGGCCGCTTCGGTGGACCTGACCTCGGTTGACTACGCCGAGCTTGCCGAGGCGGCCTGAACTCGGCTGGTGACACGGATCGCGGCCTCCGGGATCACCGCCAACTGCCTGGGAAGGCACTGGCCACGACCAGCCGAGGAGCCAACGGAGTGCCTGGTGCCGGAAGGGACAACAACCCCGCGACGATCTGTCCGAGAGTGCCGGTCCGTTCCCACACCAGGCCGGGTGGATCGGTCGGTGTCGTCCGGATGCCGAGGACGTTGGTGGCCGAGTAGATCCGGATGCCGTCGGTGACGCCACCGGGCCAGGCCCGGAAGCCGTCGACCTCGGTCGGCCGACCGTCGTCGGTGGTGACCGGCATGAACCGCCAGCCGGACTCGCGCAGCGTGATCAGGTGCGCCAGTTCGGGATACCGCCGGACCGCCTCGTCGTCGGGGAGCGGGCTCATGCGCTCCGAGTATGCGAACGAGAAACCGCAGGTGGGAAAGCGGAAGCGCAATCCCACATGTGCCGTCCCAAGTGGATAATGGCCGAGATCACGGCCGTTCGGGGAGGTCACCGGTGAGCGAACAGCGGGGTCCGATACTGCTCAAGCGCCGGCTCGGCCGACGGCTGCGGGAACTGCGCGAGGAAGCCCGGCTCACCCTGGCGGAGGCGGCGGCCCGGCTGGAGTTCTC
The DNA here is from genome assembly GCA_019239965.1 of Kutzneria sp. Lineage (GTDB taxonomy): Bacteria > Actinomycetota > Actinomycetes > Mycobacteriales > Pseudonocardiaceae > Kutzneria. The sequence continues at coordinate 59,118 of JAFAZC010000075.1, forward strand.
GCCGAGCAAACTGAGCCGGATGGAGAAGGGTCTCCAGCTGGTCACCGTGCACGAGCTGCGCTCGATGATGGACCTCTACGACGGTTTCGACCCGGACCTGCTGGATCTGGCCAGAAAGGCCAGGGAGAAAGGCTGGTGGCGCGTCTACGGTCTTGACGACAAGGGGTACGTGGCGATCGAAGCCGACGCGTGCACGGTTCGGGATGTCCAACTCGTCTACATCCCGGGGCTGCTGCAGACCGAGGACTACGCGCGAGCGATCTTTGCTGGATCCTGGCAACGACGCAGCGAGGATGTGATCGACAAATGGGTGTCGGTACGGATGATCCGGCAGCGACGACTCGTCGATCCAGCGGGAGGCTTGGAGTTGGCTGCCATCGTGGACGAGGCCTCACTGCGCAAGCCCATCGGCGGACGTGAGGTGATGTCGGCACAACTGGAGCACATGGTCGAGCTGGCCGGCCTGCCCAACATCACGGTGCAGGTGCTACCAACCCGAATCGGGCTACATTCCGGCATGGCCGGCGCCTTCACCGTGCTGTCTTTTCCCGACGACGAAGATCCTGACCTGGTCTACCTCGATTACCCCGGCGGCTCGGTGCATATTGAGAAGGACGTCGAGGTCAGCGCCTGTAGGCTGGTCTTCGACAACCTGCGATCCAAAGCGTTGACTCCGGGCGAGTCGGCCAGCCTCGTGGAGCGGGTTGCCCGGGAGCTGTGACTGGTTGAGGAAAGAGGCGGTGCCTTATGTCCGCTGTGGACTTCTCTGGCGTCCGCTGGCGGAAGAGCAACCGCAGCGGCGACGGCAACGGCAACAACTGCGTCGCGGTGGCCTGGACGGGAGACAGTGCCCGTGTGGGCTACCGCGATTCCAAGGACCCGAACCGGGCGACGCTCGTGTTTCCGGCTGCGGCACACGCCGAGTTTGTAATGGCGGTGCGGCGCGGCGAGCTCGGCTAGCGCCGGCTGTCACGGACGCCGTTCTTCCGCTTGCCATTCGACACAGGTGGGCCGGGCCCCCGTCGGTCGTGACGAACTCATGCACGGCCTTGGCTCCTCCGGTGAACCGTTTCCAGGCTGTGTGGGGCCTCCCGACATACGGGAAGCCCCACGCAGTGGTTCATCAGGCGGCTACTGGTGCCGCGGCTTCGGCCGACCGCAGTGCGAGCGTCAGTACCTCGCGGACGTCGCTGACCAGGTGCACGGTCAGCTGCTCGCGCACCGACTCGGGCACGTCGTCCAGATCGGGCTCGTTGCGCCGCGGGAGCAGCACCGTGGTGATGCCGGCCCGGTGCGCGGCGAGCAGCTTCTGCTTCACCCCGCCGATCGGCAGCACCCGGCCGGTCAGCGACACCTCGCCGGTCATCGCCACGTCGGAGCGGGCCGGTCGCCCGGACAGCAGCGAGGCCAATGCCGTCGTCATCGTCACGCCGGCGCTGGGCCCGTCCTTGGGCACGGCACCGGCCGGAACATGCACGTGCACACCGCGATCCTTCAGGTCCCCCACTGGCAGCTCCAGTTCGGCGCCGTGTGACCGCAGGTAGGACAAGGCGATGTGGGCCGACTCCTTCATCACGTCACCGAGCTGTCCGGTGAGCGAGACCCCGGTCGACCCCGTTTCCGGATCGGCCAGTGAGGCCTCCACGAACAGCACGTCCCCACCGGCTCCTGTGACGGCGAGGCCGGTCGCCACGCCGGGCACGGACGTACGCTCCGCCGACTCGGGCGTGTGCCGGGGGCGTCCCAGGTAGTCCCGCAGGTCGTCCCCGGAGACCGTCACCGGCAGTGTGGTGTCCTCCAGTGCCACCTTCGCGGTGATCTTGCGCAGGACCCTGGCGATCGAGCGCTCCAGGTCGCGCACGCCGGCCTCACGGGTGTACTCGGCCGCCAGCCGGCGCAGCGCGTCCTCGTCCACTGAGACCTCTGCCTCGGTCATGCCGGCCCGTTCCAGCTGCCGTGGCAGCAGGTGGTCGCGGCCGATGGTGACCTTCTCGTCTTCGGTGTAGCCGTCGAGCCGGACCAGTTCCATCCGGTCGAGCAGCGGGCCGGGGATGTGCTCGAGCACATTGGCCGTCGCCAGGAACAACACGTCGGACAGGTCCAGCTCCACCTCCAGGTAGTGGTCCCGGAAGGTGTGGTTCTGCGCGGGGTCCAGCACCTCGAGCAGCGCCGCCGTCGGGTCGCCCCGGTAGTCCGAGCCGACCTTGTCCACCTCGTCCAGCAGCACCACCGGGTTCATCGAACCTGCTTCGGAGATCGCCCGAACGATCCGGCCAGGCAGCGCGCCGACGTAGGTGCGCCGGTGCCCGCGGATCTCGGCCTCGTCCCGGACACCGCCGAGGGCCACCCGGACGAACTTGCGGCCCATCGCCCGCGCCACCGACTCGCCCAGCGAGGTCTTGCCGACCCCGGGCGGCCCGACAAGCGCGAGCACCGCACCGCTGCGCCGGCCGCCGACAACGCCGAGGCCCTTGTCCGTCCGGCGCCGACGCACCGCGAGATGTTCGATGATCCGGTCCTTCACGTCGTCCAGCCCGGAATGGTCGGCGTCGAGCACGGCCCTTGCCTCCGTGATGGCGTAGGCGTCCTCGGTGCGCGTGTTCCACGGCATCTGCAGGATCGTGTCCAGCCAGGTGCGGATCCAGCTCACCTCGGGCGACTGGTCCGAGGTGCGCTCCAGCTTGTCCACCTCGGCCATGGCCGCCTCGTGGACCTTTTCCGGAAGGTTCGCCGCTTCCACTCGCGCCCGATAGTCCTGCTCCTCGGACGCGGGCTTGCCGTCGAGTTCGGCGAGCTCCTTTCGGATGGCCGCGAGTTGCTGGCGCAGCAGGAACTCCCGCTGCTGGCGTTCGACGCCTTCCCGAACGTCCTTGCGGATCGTCTCGCTGACGTCGAGTTCCGCCAAGTGTTCCCGGCCCCAGGCCAGCAGCTTCTCCAGTCGCTCGGCCACATCGGCGGTCTCAAGCAGCCAGAGCTTCTGTTCGGTGCTGAGGTAGGAGGCGTAGCCGGCGAGGTCGGCAAGGGCTGACGGGTCGGTGACCCCCTGCACGGAGTCGACCACCTGCCACGCGCCCCGCTGTTGCAGGATCGTGGTCACCAGTGCGCGGTATTCCTTGGCCAGTTCACGGGTGTGCTCGTCGACAGGAGTCTCTTCGGAAACCTCGGCCCGCACCCACAGTGCGGCGCCGGGGCCAGTGGTGCCGGTGCCGATGCGGACCCGTGCGACGCCGCGCACCACGGCGGCACGCTCACCGCCGGGCAGCCGACCGATCTGCGTGATCACGCCCAGGGTGCCCACCGAGCCGTACTTGCCGTCCAGCCGCGGCACGAGCAGGACCCTGGCTGCCTCGCTGGTTCCCGGCGTCCTGGTCTTCGAGGCCTGAGCGGCCTCAACGGCTGCCCGGATGTCGGTGTCGTCGAGCTCGACCGGCACCACCATGCCGGGCAGTACCACCATGTCGTCCAGCGGAAGCACCGGAAGCGCCAGTGTTTCGCTCACGTCGTCCACCCTCCACCTGATGTTGAGTCATACAGGCTCAACCAATTGGAGCCAGGTGATGTTCCCCTGAGGTGTTCGCTCAGAGCGAGCACGACGGCGATGCGACTACGATCAACGAGCCAGACGGCGGTGGATACGAGGAATCCAGCGAAATTCTGGAGCGGTCGCGCCACTGTGACAGTCATGACGACTGAAAGCCAGAGACTCGACCACCGGCCGTGATGTCTCTACCCGGGGCGCAGGACCCCGAGGAGGAGTACCGCCGTGCCGCCACGCGTCCTCTTACTGTCCACCGCCGACACCGACCTGCTCGCCGCGAAGCGGTGCGGCGCGGCATACCGCGTCGCCAACCCGGCCCGGCTGGACCTGGCGGACCTGCCCGCACTGCTCGACGGGGCCGCGCTGGCCGTCGTCCGGCTCCTCGGTGGGCGCCGAGTCTGGGAGGACGGACTCGCCGCGGTGCTGGCCAGTGGAGTGCCCACGGTGTGTCTCGGGGGTGAGGCGACGCCGGACGCGGAACTGATGGCCCTGTCGACGGTGCCGGCCGGAGTCGCGACGCAAGCGCTTGCCTACCTGGTGGAGGGCGGTCCCGACAATCTCGGGCAGCTGGCCGCCTTCCTGTCGGACACCGTGCTGTTGACTGGCGAGGGATTCCGCGCTCCGGTAGGCATGCCGACCTTCGGAACCCACGGGGATCCCCCATTCCTCGCCGATCGGCCGACGGTCGGCATCGTGTTCTACCGGGCGCACGCGCTGGCCGGCAACACCGCGTTCGTCGACGCCCTCGTCGCGGCCGTCGCCGCCGCCGGCGCCAACGCGCTGCCCGTGTTCTGCGGATCCTTGCGGGGACTCGACAGTGACGACGCGACCGGCCTGCTCCAGCTGCTCAGCCGGTGCGACGCCCTGGTCGCCACGGTGCTCGCCGCCGGGGGAGCGGTGGCCGCGGAGGCCAGCGCCGGTGGCGACGAGGACGCCTGGGACGCGGGGGCGCTGGCCCGCCTCGACGTGCCGGTCCTGCAAGGTCTGTGCCTGACTTCGTCGCGCGCGGTCTGGACGGCCTCCAGCGCGGCACTGTCCCCGATGGACGCCGCCATGCAGGTCGCCATTCCGGAGTTCGACGGCCGGCTGATCGGAGTTCCCTTCTCCTTCAAGGAGAACGGTCCCGACGGGATACCAGTGTACGTGGCCGACCCCGAGCGGACCGCGAGGGTGGCCGGCACCGCGGTGGCCATGGCCACACTGCGCCATGTGCCCAACGCGGACAAGAAGGTGGCGATAGTGCTGTCGTCCTATCCCACTAAACACGCCAGGGTGGGCAACGCGGTCGGCCTGGACACACCGGCCTCCGCGGTAGCCCTGTTACGTGCCATGGCCGAACATGGGTATCACCTCGGTGATCTCGATGTGTCTACTGTGGATGGTGACACGCTTATCCACCGGCTGATCGCCGCGGGCGGCCATGACGTCGACTGGCTCACCGAGGAGCAGATGGCCGCGGCCGCGATCCGCGTTCCCGCGGCGGCCTACCGAACCTGGTTCGACACGCTGCCGCGGCCACTGCGCGAGTCGGTGACCGAGCACTGGGGGAGACCGCCCGGCCGGCTCTACGTGACGGGCGACGAGATCTACGTCGCCGCACTGCGCTTCGGCAACGTCATTCTGATGATCCAGCCGCCACGCGGGTTCGGCGAGAACCCGGTGGCGATCTACCACGACCCGGATCTGCCGCCCTCGCACCAGTACCTGGCGGCCTACCGATGGCTGGAACACGAGTTCGGTGCGCACGCGGTGCTGCACCTGGGCAAGCACGGCACACTGGAATGGTTGCCGGGCAAGGGATTAGGGCTCGCCGAAGACTGCGCACCGGATGCGGCACTCGGGAACCTTCCCCTCGTCTACCCGTTCATCGTCAACGACCCCGGCGAGGGCACCCAGGCAAAGCGTCGTGCACACGCCACCGTCGTCGACCACATGATTCCGCCGATGGCCCGTGCGGACACCTACGGCGACATGGCAAAGCTGGAGCAGCTGCTCGACGAGTACGCCACGGTGCAGGCGCTCGACCCCACCAAACTGGCGACCGTCCGCGCCCAGATCTGGGAACTGGTCACCGCCGCCCAACTGCACCACGACCTGCACACCCCCGATCAGCCCGACGAGGAGTCGTTCGACGACTTCGTGTTGCACATCGACGGCTACCTGTGCGAGATCAAGGACGTGCAGATCCGGGACGGCCTGCATGTGCTTGGCCGGGCACCCGAAGGCGAGGAACTGGTCAACGACGTGCTCGCGGTGCTGCGCGCGCGTCAGGTCTTCGGTGGAACGGTCGGTGCCGTCGCCGGGCTGCGGTCCGCCCTCGCGGCGTACTTCGGGCTCGACGAGCAGACGCTGCTGGCCGAACCTGGCGCCGCTGTGGAGTCCACGGGCGGCCTTTCCGATCTCGTCGACGGACCGTCGCGAACCGCGGCCGACGTCATCGACCTGCTGGAGACCATGGCCCGCCAGCTGGTGCTCGGCGCGCAGGCACGGCACTGGCAGCCCGCCCGACTGCCGGCCGTCGTCGCCGACGTGCTCGGCCGGCCGGTCGACGAGGTCGTCCAGGTGCTCCGCTTCGCCTGTGCCGAAGTGGTGCCGAGGCTGGCGAAAACGACTGACGAGGTCCGCAACGTGGTGCGTGCGCTCGACGGCGGGTTCGTCGAGCCAGGACCGTCCGGATCGCCCACCCGTGGTCTGGTGTCGGTGCTGCCGACCGGGCGGAACTTCTACTCCGTCGACCCGAAGGCCATTCCGTCCCGCAACGCCTTCGACGTCGGCGTCGCCCTTGCTGACTCCCTGCTCGCGCGGCACAGGGCCGACACCGGCCAGTGGCCTCGCAGTGTCGGCCTGACCGTGTGGGGAACCTCGGCGATGCGCACCCAGGGCGACGACATCGCGGAACTGCTGTGGCTGCTCGGCTGCCGTCCGGTATGGGACGACGCCTCCCGCGGGGTGACCGGTTTCGAGGTGGTCGACATCGATGCGCTGGGCCGGCCCCGAATCGACGTCGTCATCCGGATTTCAGGGTTCTTCCGTGACGCCTTCCCCCATGTGGTGGCCCTGCTCGACGACGCGGTGCGGACCGTGGCGGGACTAGAGGAACCCGATGAGGACAACTATCTCGCCGCGCACTACCGCCGTGACCTCGCCGAGCACGGCGACACGAGACGCGCGACCACCCGGATCTTCGGCTCGCGGCCCGGCGCGTACGGGGCGGGCCTGCTGCCGTTGATCGACTCGAGGAACTGGCGTGACGACGCCGACCTCGCCGAGGTCTACGCGACCTGGGGTGGCTACGCCTACGGACGGGGCCTCGACGGTGTCCAAGCGCGGGCGGACATGGAGATGGCGTACCGCAGAATCCAGGTCGCGGCCAAGAACGTCGACACGCGCGAACACGACATCGCGGACTCCGATGACTACTTCCAGTACCACGGAGGGATGGTCGCCATGGTGCGGTCGCTGACCGGTGGCAACCCCGCCGCCTATGTCGGCGACTCGGCAGTGCCGCACGCGGTGCGGACCAGGTCGCTGCGGGAGGAGACCCGGCGGGTCTTTCGGGCGAGAGTGGTCAATCCGCGGTGGATCTCCGCTATGCGACGGCACGGCTACAAGGGCGCGTTCGAGCTCGCCGCCACGGTGGACTACCTTTTCGGCTTCGACGCGACCGCCGGCGTTGTCGACGACTGGATGTACGCGCGGCTTGCCGAGTCCTATGTGTTCGACAACGAGGTCAAGGACTTCATGCGCGAGTCGAACCCGTGGGCGCTGCGTGCGGTGACCGAGCGGCTGCTGGAAGCGGCCGAACGGGGACTGTGGGGCGACCCGGACGCCGACGTCCTCGACCAGTTGCGATCGGTCTACCTGGAGTTGGAAGGGCAACTGGAGGATTGACCCCGGTCCGGTGAACTGACGTGCCGTTCCGCCCTGAATGGTCCTTAATGGCATGTAGTGGTAGTCGCGGAAGGGGTCCACCCGTGTGAGGAAGGCCGGTCGCTCTTGCCGACGAAGGGGAGACGTGCCATGTGGATCGTGCTGGGGGCGCTTGTCGCCGTCATGGCTGCGGCCTTTCCTCTCGCCTGGTGGCTGACCTCGCCGCGCTACATCGGACGGCTGGTCGCCCGGCGCCTTTGCCGGCTTCGAGCCGCGACGAGGGCGCTGTACCCGACGCTCATCGAGGTGCCTGAACCAACGACGGGAATCATCGTGGTCAACCGCGCCGAGCCGGCATCGCTGCCGGTACAGCGGCGCGCGGAACCCTCGCCGACCAAGATGACCACATGGACGGCCACTGTCGCCCGCGGCGAGTGACCATGCGAGCGATCAGACGGTCAGGCACGCCAACCGCGGCGAGATACGGATCGGCTCGAATTCCGTGAACTGCGCCGTGGCGGCGCCAGTGGTGATGAACGGGTCGGCGTGGACGAGCGCCTCAATGTCGGTGACGTCACCGGTCGCGAGAATGATGCCGCCGGTGCGGCCGTAGTGGCCCTGCCATCAGGTAGATCCCAGACTCGACGGCCCGGTCCAGGTGGCTGTAATGCGCCGGCCGAAGCTCATCGATTCGTTCCAAGGGCGCGTGGTAGGTGAACCGGACACTGAACACGAGGGACTCCCTGCGTAGTGGCGTTGCCTCCTTCCAGCCAAGCCACACACAGAGCCGCTGTCCAAGACCGATGAGCGTGGCTGACATAGGATGAGCCCTATGGCGCCAGGTCGCAGGGGGACGACGGCGGGTCGTATTCAACCCCTCGGCGTGATCGGTCCTCGAACCTGGACCTGCGGCGCGGCGTTTAGGACCGGAAAGCGGCGGCCACCGACAGGATGATGTCGTTGGCCTCGTTCTCGCCGATGCTGATCCGCACCCCTTCGCCGGAGAACGGCCGGACCATGACGCCTGCCCGCCGCGCCGCCGCGGCGAACTCGTCGGTGCGGGCCCCCAACCGAAGCCACACGAAGTTGCCCTGTGGGGTCGGCACCGACCAGCCCTGGCCGCGGAGCCCATCGAGCACCCTGTCGCGTTCCTTGACCAACGCCTCCACCCGTTCGAACAGTTCGTCCTCGGCCCGCAGCGAAGCCACCGCGGCATCCTGGGCGAGCTGGCTGACGCCGAACGGCACCGCCGTCTTCCGCATGGCCTCGGCGATCCGCTGACCCGCGATCAGGTAGCCGACCCTGAGACCAGCCAGCCCGTAGGCCTTGGAGAACGTGCGGAGCACGGCCACGTTGGGGTACCGGCGGTAGAGCTCCACGCCGTCGGGCAGCTCCGGATCCCGGGCGAACTCCCGATAGGCCTCGTCGATGAGCACGAGGACGCTGGCGGGCACCCGGCGCAGGAACCCGTCCAGCTCGGCGCGGCGGAGCAGGGTCCCGGTCGGATTGTTCGGATTGCACACGATCACCAGCCTGGTGCGGTCGGTGATGGCCTCGGCCATCGCGTCCAGATCGTGGTGTTCGTCCGTGGTCAACGGCACCTGGACAGACCGTGCGCCGGCGATCTTCGTGATGATCGGGTAGGCCTCGAAGGAACGCCAGGGGTAGACGACCTCGTCGCCAGCGTCGCAGGTGGCGCTGACGGTCTGCTGGATGACGCTCACCCCGCCCGTCCCGGTCGCGACGTGCTCCGGGGGCACGCCGAACCGCTCAGCGATGGCGGTGGTGAGGCGGACACACGCCATGTCCGGATACCGGTTGAGTCCGCTGGCCGCCTCGGACAGCACCGCCAGCACGCTTGGCAGCGGAGGGTAGGGGTTCTCGTTGGAGGACAGCTTGAACGCCGGCGCCCCGCTGGCACTGACAGCCGGCCGACCCGGCACGTAGGCGGGCAGGTCATCCAGTGTCGCGCGAAGTCGGGGGGTCTCCATGTTCGTCACCTTACGAGCTCGCGCAGCGGGGCGGCACAAGCCGGGACGATTGGCTCACGAAGGCACGTCCGCGAGCCACTTGTCGATCTCGGCCAGGACCCGGGCTCGCACCGGTTCAGCGGACAGGAACAGGTCGTGCATTCCCCCTTCGACGCCGACCACCGAGACCTGTGGTCCGATCCTCGGCGCCCATCTGGCGATCTGCCTGACGTCGAGCACGGTGTCCGCGCTCATGGCGTCGGCAGACCACAGCTTGGAGTTGAGCAGACTCTTCGTCGAGTGCAGCACGAGCACCGGCACGGCAACGGCGAGTCCGGCGTGCAGCCTGGCATGGTGTCGCCGGACACTGCCTATCCACCCGGCGCGGATCGGAAATCCGCTGATCGGCTTCCACCGCAGGTCGTAGTCCCACTCGCCGTGGTGGCCGCGGTGCACGCTCATGCCGTACACGTTCTCCAGGCCGTATCTGACCACCACCGCGGGGGCCCGCGCCAGCCCGAGCGCGCGGATGGTCGCGGTGCCGACCGTCCGCATGAACCAACCCCTGGCGAGCTCCAACCACGGACTGTTGAGGACCAGGGCGTCCAGGACCGCGTCGTCGCGCCGCTCGTGCGCCCACATCGTGGCGATCAGGCCACCGGTCGAGTGGCCGATCACGGTGAGCCTGCCGTGACCGTGGTCCTCCCGGAGGATTCGGGCGGCCAGGTCGAGTTCCTCGAAGTGGTAGCGCAGGTCGGCGACATAGTTGGGAATCTGTCCGTCCCGCAGCGATCGCCCGTAGCCGCGCAGGTCGAGTGCGTAGAAGTCGTATCCGGAAGCGGAGAAGTGCTCGGCGACGTGTCGCTGGAAGAAGTAGTCGTTGTATCCGTGCAGGTAGAGCATTGCTCCGCGGGTCGGCCGTTGTGTGCGGTACCTGACTAGGGTCGCTACGTCCTCGACGCCGGGGCCTTTCCGCGCCGGCAGCGCGCTCAGTCGCAGGGGCAGCGCTTCGAAGCCGTCGCCGAGCACGTCACGTGTCACGCGGTGACCTTACCGACACGGTGGCGTCAGCGGTGGCGCACGCGCACCGGCAACTTCGTCACGCTGACCATCACCCACGGGTTTACGTGCTCGACCGGCACGTCGGTGGCGACACTGATCTCCCGGTACCGGTCGAAGAGGATCCGCCATGCCACTTTGGCCTCCAGTCGCGCGAGCGGCGCACCGAGGCAGAAGTGGATGCCGTGGCCGAAAGTCAGGTGTGGATTGGAAGCACGGTGGATGTCGAACCGGTCGGGGTCGGCGAACACCCGCCCGTCCCGGTTCGCCGCCGTTATCCAGGGCACCACGACGTGGCCAGCTGGTACCACCGCCTCGCCGATGGCGACCTCGGACCTGGTGATGCGAGCCAGCCGGGGGAACGGGGTGCGATAGCGCAGCACCTCCTCGATCGCGGCTGGCAGCAGTGTCGGATCCGCGCGCACCTCGGCGGCGGCTTCGGGGTTGTCCTGGAAGCAGACCACACTGTTGCCCAGTGTCGCGGTGGTGGTGACGTGCCCGGCGAGCAGCAGCAGGCCGACGAAGCCGACGATCTCCTCCGCGGTCAGCCGCTCGCCGTCGACCTCGGCTGACACCAGTTCGCTGGTCAGGTCCTCGCGCGGGCTAAGCTGCCGGCTCCTGATGTGGTCGAGGAAGTAGGCGTTCATCTCCCTGATGGTGGGCAGCACCTTGGGAATGGCCTTCTCGCCGATCTCGGTCAACGAGACGTCCGGCTTGACGTCCTCACTGCTCATCAGGGTGTCCGCCCAGACCCGGAACAAGGCCTGGTCGGACGTGGGGATCCCGAGCAAATCGGCGATGACGATCATCGGTAGCGGATAGGCGAGCTCGTCGATCAGGTCGAAGCGTTCGCTGCCCTCGGTGGCGTCGAGCAGGGAGGTGGTCAGCTCGGCGATCCTCGGCTCGAGGCCGGCCACCATTTTGGGGGTGAACGCCTGGCTGACCAGGGTGCGCAGCTTGCGGTGCTGCGGCGGGTCCATGCCAATGAAGTTGCCCCGCTGGAGCAGGTCGAGCTCGTCTTGCTTCGGACTCAACTCGGAGAGGTCGGAGGAAAAGGTTGCCGGGTCCGACAGCACCCTGTTGGCCTCCGGATGCCCGAGTACCAGCCAGCACTGCTGTTTGTCGTCGTAGTGCACCTGGCCGCGTTCGCGCTGCCGCTCGAGGTGTGCGAGCAGGTCGTCGAAGGTCGGTTGGATCGTTGTCACGACGATCACTCCTGCCCGTTCGGTGTACCACGGCTTTCGGAAGTCAGGACGGCGTGCAGATGTTCGACCATGGCGACAACCTTCGGTGCCAGTGTGTGCAGCGTCGAGGGATCGGGTTCCTCCCGCCATTCTATGGCGTTGCGCACGATCAGGCCGAGCAGCTCGGCGGCGGCCGCCAGCCGGTGGGGCAGCAGCTCGGCCGCGACGTCGAGAATCCGCTCGGCTCGCTGCTCATGCTCCGACCGGTGCACGGTGCCGACACCTCCCGTGACTGATGACCAGTTGCGAATCTTGTCATCAGTCACGGGAGGGGGACCCCCGGATGGCGTCAATGGGCGGACCAGGTGGCCGCTGGCCGTTCATCGCGACGGGCCGCCTGCTCCGGCGCACGCACGCGGTGCGCCGGCCACTGCTCCGAACGGTCCGCGCCGATCGACCGTTGTGCGCGTCACAGTCGGTCTGGTGGCCTTTGTTCAGCCAGAGTTCGGCTTGACGAAAGGAGTCTGCCATGGCGGTCACCCTGCCCTGCCTGCGTTCACTTGTCGGGGTGCTCGCGCTCGCCGCGCTTGTTCCCACGGCCGGCATCAGCGCCGCGGCCGAGCAGCCATCGGCGCATCCGTCGGTGGTCGGTGGCACGCAGGCGAGCACGTCGACCTACCCGTTCATGGTCTTTCTCACCAACACCACCGGCTTCCAATTCTGCGGCGGCACGTTGGTCAAGCCGAACAAGGTCGTCACAGCCGCACACTGCACGATCAATCAAACCGCCGCCGGGATCCGCGTAGTGGCTGGCCGGGACGACAAGCAGAGCACCGCGGGTATCGTCGCCAACGTCAGCAAGATCTGGATACACCCGTCGTACACCGATGCCACCGTCGGCAGTGATGTGTCGGTGTTGACGTTGTCGACCAACCTCAACTTCGGCACGCTGCCGGTTGCCGCGAGCACCGATACGGCGCTCTACGCCGAGGGCACCAACACCTTGATTCTGGGGTGGGGTGACACCACCGAGGGCGGTGCCGCCTCGCGCTACCTGCTGCAAGCCATGGTTCCGCTGACCAGCGACGCGACCTGCAAGACGGCCTACAGCCAGTACAACGCCAGCGCCATGGTCTGTGCCGGTTACCCGCAGGGCGGAACCGACACCTGCCAGGGTGACTCGGGTGGTCCGCTGATCGCGGGCGGCAAGCTGATTGGCATCACCTCGTGGGGTCAGGGGTGTGCGGAGGCGGGCTTCCCCGGTATCTACACGCGGGTCATCACCTACAGTTCGCTGATCAACCAGCAGCTCGCCGCCGCTCAGGCCGACGCTCCGGCTGGCAGCTAGCCAAGGCGCTCAGGTGGCGCTCGACCGCGGTCGGGACGGGTCTGTCGTGCCCGTCCCGACCAGCGTCGCCACAGGGTGTCAGGTAGTCGGTTGTCACACGCCGGAGTGGGAGCCCTTGCGCGATGCTCAGCGGCTCTGCTGCGGTTGCATCGTGGCTGTGGACACCCAGGCGTTGGTCCGAATGGCTCGCGCCGATCGACCGTTGTGCGCGTCACAGTCGGTCTGGTGGCCTTTGTCCAGCCAGGGTTCGGCTTGACGAAAGGAGTCTGCCATGGCGGTCACCCTGCCCCGCCTGCGTTCGCTCGCCGGGGTGCTCGCGCTTGCCGCGCTTGTTCCCACGGCCGGTGTCAGCGCAGCGGCCGACAACTCGTCGACGCCTCCGCCGAGCTCGGCGCACCCGTTCGTGGTTGGCGGCACACAGGCCAGCACCGCGACGTACCCGTTCGTGGTCTTCCTGACCGACACCACCGGCTTCCAGTTCTGCGGTGGCACCCTGGTCGCGCCGAACAAGGTGGTCACGGCCGCGCACTGCACCGTGGGTGAGACCGCCGCCGGGATCCGGGTGGTGGCTGGCCGGGACGACAAGCAGAGCACCGCCGGCACCGTCGCCAACGTCAGCAGCATCTGGATACACCCGACGTTCAAGGACGTCACCACGGGCGATGACGTGTCGGTGTTGACGTTGTCGACCAACCTCAACTACGGCACGCTGCCGGTTGCCGCGAGCACCGACACGGCGCTCTACGCCGAGGGCACCAACACCTTGATTCTGGGGTGGGGTGACACCACCGAGGGCGGTGCCGCCTCGCGCTACCTGCTGCAAGCCATGGTTCCGCTGACCAGCGACGCGACCTGCAAGGCCGCGTACACCCAGTACGACCCCCGATCGATGGTCTGTGCCGGCTATCCCAAGGGGGGGACCGACACCTGCCAGGGTGACTCGGGTGGTCCGCTGATCGCGGGCGGCAAGCTGATTGGCATCACCTCGTGGGGTCAGGGGTGTGCGGAGGCGGGCTTCCCCGGTATCTACACGCGGGTCATCACCTACAGCGCGCTGATCAACCAGCAGCTCGCCCTCACTCAATCGGGTGGCCCAGCAGGGAGTTAGCCATCCGCCGCCGACCCGGACGCTAGGGTTCGGACTCCCACCATGATCGCTCTCAGGGAGTACCTGACCGTGCCAGGTCTACGCTCGGCGGCCGTGTTGGCCGCGTTGCTGTGCGCCGTGTCGGCCCCATGGCCGGCGCGGCCCGCGCAGGCTCAGCCCAGCATCGTCGGTGGCGACGGCGCGAGCACCGCGACGTCGCCATGGGTGGTCGCGCTCACCACTGACTCCGACACCTTCTTCTGCGGCGGCACCCTCGTGGCGCCGGACAAGGTGGTCACCGCGGCGCACTGCGTGACCGAGTCCGCCGCCACCGGCGCGGTCCTGCGCAAGTCACCGGCCTCGCTCCGCGTCGTCGCCGGCCGTACCGATCTGCGGCGCACCGGCGAGGGCGTCCAAGCGCGGGTCAGCTCGGTGTGGGTCAATCCGGGATTCCGTGACGTCAGCAGTGGCTCGGACGTCGCGGTGCTGACCCTTAGCGGCGCGCTTCCCTATCGGCCCCTTCCGCTCGTCGAGACCGGCGACACGGCCAGCTACCGTCCCGGCGTCAAGGCCACGGTGCTCGGCTGGGGACGCACCGGCGAGGACGAGCCCGCGTCGTCGACGCTGCGTTCGGTGGTGGTCCCCATCGTCGCGGACGATGTGTGCGCCCGGGAGGAATCGGATTTCCGTGCGGACTCCATGGTCTGCGCCGGCTACCAGGAGGGCGGACGGGACGCGTGTTCCGGCGACTCGGGTGGTCCGATGGTGGTCGACGGCCGACTCGTCGGTGTCGTCTCCTGGGGTGACGGCTGCGCACGCGCCGGCAAGCCCGGGGTCTACACCCGGCTCAGCCGCTATCGCGACGCCGTCGCGGCGCAGCTGCGGCCGTGACCGGGTGACACCTGGCTGGCCGCGCTCAGTTCGCGAGCCAGCCGAGGACGGTCGCCATGCTCTTGTACCAGTGGTTGGCAATGAGTCGGGAGGCCTGGACGAGGTCTCCCGACTCGATCGCGTCCACCACTTCACGGTGCTGACCGTCGGCCTGAGTCCGGTTGCCGACCCGACGGGCGTACTCGATCTCGTACCGGGACAGGGTGGTCCGCATCCTGCCGGCCAGTTCGCTGAGGCTGCGGTTGTCGGAGGCGGCCACGAGAGCCTGGTGGAATGTGGTGTCCAGTTGCCAGCGCCGCACCGGGTCCGGTGAGGTGGCGATGCGGTCGATCAGCCCGCGCAGGTCGGCGAGGTCGAACCGTTCGCGGCGGGAACCGCGGACCGCGAGACCTTCCAAGGTCGCCAGGATGGGATAGAGCTCGGCCGCCTCGCGACGATCGAGCGGCTTGACGGCGAATCCCCGCGCGAAGGCAGACACGAGCACCCCGTCCGCCTCGAGGCGAAGCAGAGCCTCGCGCACCGGTGTGCGGGAGACCGCCAGCTCCGTGGCCAGCGCAGCTTCCGTCACCGGCTCGTCCGGGGAGAGCCGGCCGCTCATGATCATTGTCACGATGCGGGAGTAGGCGATCTCCCGAAGTGGCGCCGGCCGGGCGATGGGATCCACGTGGCTATCGTATACGATACGCAGGTGAGTGAGCTGTCGACGGCCCGCATCGAACGGGCGATGAACGTGATCGATCCGGTGTTCCTGCGCACACCGTTGGTGGCCGACAGTCAGTTGTCTAGCCAGCTCGGTCGCGAGGTGCTCGTCAAGGTGGAGACCGTGAACCCGGTTCGGTGCTTCAAGGGCAGGGGAGCCGACTTCTTCCTCAGCGGAATGCCACCGGGCCGGCGCGTGATCTGCGCGTCGGCCGGCAATTTCGGTCAGGCGATGGCCTATGCGGGCCGGCGCAGAGGCATCAAGGTCCGGGTGTACGCGGCGCACAACGCCAATCCGGCCAAGATCGACCGGATGCGTGCGCTGGGTGCGGAGATACTGCGGGCTGGTAACGACTTCGACGCGGCAAAGGCCGTCGCCCAGCGGGATCCGGACGGTGTGTTCGTCGAAGACGGCCACGAGCCGGCGCTCGCGGAAGGCGCGGGCACGATCGGTGCCGAACTGCTCGCCGCCGTCGATCTCGGCGCCGTCGTGGTTCCGGTCGGCAACGGCTCGCTGATCACCGGGGTCGGCCGTTGGATCAAGGATCGTTCGCCGTCGACCAAGGTGATTGGAGTGTGCGCGAGTGGAGCACCCGCCATGCGCACCGCCTGGCGGACCGGGCGGCCGGACTCGACGGACACCGTCGACACGATCGCGGACGGGATCGCGGTCCGGGTGCCGGTGCCGGTGGCCGTGCGGTGGATGCGCGACGTCGTCGATGATGTCGTCACGGTGGACGACTCGGCGCTGGTCGAGTCGATGCGGCTGGCCGCCGACACGCTCGGCCTCGTGATCGAGCCGTCCGGAGCCGCCGGCCTCGCCGCGGTGTGCCATCGCCCGATGCCCGAGGGGCGGATCGCCGTCGTGCTGACCGGAAGCAACACCGCTCCTGGTGTCGTCACGGTGGCGGCCTAATACGTCGCGCTCAGCGTGCCGGCGCCGTACCGATGATGACCTCGACGGCCCGGTCCAGTTCGGCCGCGGTGAGGTCTGCCCGCGCCGCCAGCCGCAGCCTGGCCACCTGGTCGGGCGTTGACGGCGGCCGGAAGCAGCCGACCAGCACACCGGCATCCCGGCAGTCGTCGGCCCAGGCCACGGCAGCTTCCGGGGACGGTGCCTTGACCGAGACCACGGCGGCAGCCGGTTCGCTGGCCGGCAGTCCCGCCGCCCGCAGCCGGTGCGCGAGATCCGCCGCGTTGTGCCGTGCCCGAACCGGCAGCTCCGGCTCGTCGGCGATCAGTCGCAGCGCGGTCAACGCCGCCGCCGCGCTGCCCGGCGCGAGGCCGGTGTCGAAGATGAAGCTGCGGGCGGTGTCCACGAGATGGCGGATGACCCGACGCGGCCCGAGAACGGCTCCCCCCTGCGAACCAAGCGATTTCGACAGCGTGACGGTCGTGACCACGTTCGGCGCCCCGGCGAGTCCGGCCTCGTTGACCGCGCCGCGGCCGCCGTCACCCACCACCCCGAGGGCGTGCGCCTCGTCGACCACCAACGCGGCGCCGTAATTGGCGCATGCCTCGGCGTAGGCGGCCAGCGGCGCGAGATCGCCGTCCACGGAGAACACCGAATCGGTCACCACGAGGGCGCGCTGCTGCTTCCTCGTGGCCAGGGCGGTGTCCACGGCCGCGGGATCGCAGTGGGCCACCACGGCGACCTCGGCCTTGGACAGCCGGGTGCCGTCGATCAGCGAGGCGTGGATCAGCTGGTCCGCCACGATCGCGGTGCCCGGTCCGGTCAGCGCGGTCACCGCGGCCAGGTTCGCCAGGTAGCCGGAGGAGAACACCAGCGCGGCCTGCGCCCCGCAGAACGAGGCCAGCTCGAACTCCAACTCGGCATGAAGTTCGGTCGAGCCGCTGACCAGCCGAGAACCCGTGGACCCGGCACCCCACTTCAGGGCCGCGGCGGCCGCCGCGCCCGTGACCCGCTTGTCCCTCGCCAATCCGAGGTAGTCGTTGCTGGCAAGGTCGAGGACGTCGCCGCTGGCGGCGCGGGGTCGCAGCTGACGGGCGAGCCCGGCCCGGCGCCGGGACTCCGCCCGCACGTCGATCCAGTCGAACACATCCGTCGCGGACACGTGGGTGCCGGTAGTCACGCCGGTCAGTCTCGCATTGGCGCCAGCGTCTGTCCGTGCCGCAGTCAACAGGCGATCCGGCCGGCGTCGACCTGTTCGCCGACGAGTACGTCGCCGATCCCGATCCGGTGCTGCGTGCGCTGCGCGAGAACGCACCGGTGCACCACGATGAACGCACCGGCCTGTGGTTGGTCAGCAGGTACACGGACGTGCGTGCGGCATTGGCCGACCCGGTGGTCTTCCACCCGGGCAACGCCCTGACCGCGATCACACCGATCTCCGGTGAGGTGATGCGAGTGCTGGCCAGGGCCGGAAAGTCTGTGACCTTGCCGCCGTCGCCTACGACATCCCGGCCCGGGTCCTGCGCTGTCTGTTCGGCATCGGCGAGGTGGACATGGGTGATCAGCACGGCGACCCGAATGTCCGGAGTGGACATCCCAGCCGGCGCCCAGGTGCTGCTGATGCTGGCTGGCACGGGATCCGATCCCGAGGTTTTCGCCGACCCCGAGCCCCTCTGCCCCGGCAGGAAGGGGGCACGCCGTCACCTGGCGTTCGACTACGGCCGGCACTTGTGTCTCGGCGCCGGTCTGGCCAGGCTGGAGGCGGCTGAGGTGCTGCGCGCGGTCACCACGGCGATACCCGAGGTCACCTTGGTCGACCCGGATCCGCCGATGCTCGGTCTGTTGTCCTTCCGTGCTCCGGTCGAAGTTCTCGTCCGCGCCCGAACGGCTGACGAGACTTCCCGGCCTGGGGCATAGGGTGAGGGCAGTTGCCGACACGCCCCACCAGGAGGGATTCCATGGCCGTTAGCTCCCGGATCGCCGGGACCGCAAGCAGGATCTCGGCGATGACGGCCGTGATCGTGGCCGTGCTCGGGCTCGGTGCCGGGGCCACATCGGCCGAGCCGCAGCGGTTCACGCACTACGTGGCGCTCGGCGACTCCTACACGTCGGGCCCGCTCATTCCGTTGCAGCGCCTCGATCCGGTCGGGTGCGGGCGGTCGACCAACAACTATCCGGCCCGGTTGGCAGCCAGGATCGGGCTCGCGCACTACACCGACGTCAGCTGCGGTGGGGCCACCACCGCGAACATGATCACGCCACAGTCGGTTTTACTCGGCGTGAACGGCCCCCAGTTCAACGCCCTGAGCGCGGAAACCGACCTGGTCACCTTGGGCATCGGCGGTAACGACTACCAGGTGTTCGGCAATGCCGTGAACGTGTGCCCCACCCTGCGCGCCAGCGACCCGACGGGTGCGCCGTGCCAGCGCCACTTCACCGTCAACGGGGTCGACACGCTGCGCGCCAGCATCGACAAGACGCAACAGAACGTGATCAACGTACTCACCGGGGTGCACCAGCGTTCGCCCAAGGCCGAGGTGTTGGTCGTCGGTTACCCCAGGATCGCGCCGCCGGCCGGGTACTGCCCTGACATCCTGCCCTTCGCCGACGGCGACTACCGCTATCTCGACAGCATCGAGCAGGCGCTCGACAACGCCCTCGCCACCGCGGCGAAGACCGCCGGCGCGGTGTACGTGGACACCTACGGTCCCTCGCTCGGACATGACGCCTGCGCGCCCGACGGCGCGGCGTGGATCAACGGACGGTCGCTGAGTCCTGTCGCCCTTACCTACCATCCGTTCGAGTCCGGCATGGCGGCCGAGGCGGCCATTATCGCCAAGGTGCTCGCCGGACCATGACCATGTGGCGCCTGGTGGCGATGCCGCTTGGATGCCACGATGGCGGTTGATCAGACACGAGGGATGTCCGGGGAACCTGGTGTGAATCCAGGACGGTCCCGCCACTGTGACTGCGAGCCTTCGGCCCCAGGAGTCAGGAACTCGGCCCCTCGTCCGCCAACCCGGGCGTGGACACCCGAGGAAGGACTCATGGGGCCATGGCAGCTCGTTTTCCGTTCTCCGCCGTCGTCGGCCACGACGACCTCAGGCTCGCCCTGCTGCTCAACGCCGTGCACCCGGCGATAGGGGGCGTCCTTGTCCGCGGTGAGAAGGGAACCGCCAAGTCGACGATCGTGCGGGCGCTCGCCGCGCTGCTGCCGGAGATCGGTGTCGTGCCGGGTTGCCGCTTCGCGTGCGATCCGGCGGCCGTCGACCCGACTTGTCCTGACGGCCCCCATCAGGCGGCCGCGGAGCACCGGCCGGCGCGACTGGTCGAATTGCCGGTCGGCGCCACCGAGGACAGACTGGTTGGCTCGCTGGACCTCGAGCGTGCGCTGACCGAGGGAGTCCGCGCCTACCAGCCGGGCCTGCTCGCCGCCGCGCACCGGGGCGTGCTGTACGTGGACGAGGTCAACCTGCTGCACGACCATCTGGTCGATCTGCTGCTGGACGCGGCGGCCATGGGCCGCGCGCACGTGGAGCGGGAGGGCGTGTCGATCTCGCACGCGGCCTCGTTTCTGCTCGTGGGCACCATGAATCCGGAGGAAGGCGAACTGCGACCGCAGCTGCTGGACCGGTTCGGGCTGGCGGTCCAGGTCGCCGCGGCGCGCGAGGTGTCGACACGGGCCGAGGTGGTCCGCCGCCGGCTGGCTTACGAAGCCGACCAGGCGGGGTTCGCGGCGACCTGGGGCGAGGCGGACGCCGAGTTGGCCGACCGTATCCGACAGGCCCGCGCGGCGCTGCCGACCGTCGCGCTACCCGACCGCGAGGTGCGCCGGATCGCCGCGGTGTGCGCCGCGTTCGAGGTCGACGGCATGCGGGCGGACCTGGTGGTGGCACGCACGGCGGTGGCGCACGCGGCTTGGCGGCGGGTCGAAGCGGTGACCGAGCACGACATCGAGGTGGCGGTGGGGCTCGCGCTGCCACACCGGCGGCGGCGTGACCCGTTCGACGAACCAGGGGTCGAGCAGGAGCGGATGCGGGAGGCCATGGACCAGGCCTCAACCCAGGCCGACCAGGATCGCGACGGCCCCGACGACGATGGCGACGGCCCCGACGGCGATGGCGGCGGCATGGCGAACCGGGGTGCGGGTGATTCGCCGCCGGGTGGGCCGCCGTCCGACGGCAGGGCACCGAGTGAGCAGCCCCCAGCCGCACCGTCACCGGCGTTCAGGGCACGGTTGCTGCGCGTGCCCGGCATCGGCGAGGGTGCCCCTGGCCGGCGGTCTCGAACCCGGTCCGACGGCGGTCGTATGGTGCGTCCCTCGCAGGTGGAAGGGTCGGGCCTGCACCTGTTCGGCACGGTGGCCGCCGCCGCGCCACACCAGCTGGCCCGGAGGCGGGACGGCGCCGCGCTCAGGCTGCGCGGCGCGGACCTCCGGCTGGCCGTGCGGGAGGGCAGGGAGGGCAACCTGGTGTTGTTCGCGGTGGACGCCTCCGGGTCCATGGCGGCCAGACAGCGCATGTCCGCCGTCAGCGGCGCCGTGCTCGCCCTGCTGCGAGATGCCTACCAGCGCAGGGACAAGGTCGGCGTCGTGACCTTCCGCGGCTCGGCGGCCGAGGTCACGCTGCCCCCGACCTCGTCGGTCGACGCGGCGGTGGCCCGGCTGCGCGGGCTGCGCACCGGGGGCCGCACCCCGCTCGCCGACGGACTGCTGCGCGCCGGCCGGGTGCTCGCGGCCGAACGGTGGCGTGACCCGAGACGGCGGCCGCTGCTGGTGGTGGTGACCGACGGCCGCGCGACCGCGGCCGGTCCCGGTCGGGACCCGGTGGACGACGCGCTGCGGGCCGCCGGCCTGCTCGCCGCGACCGGCGTGGCCGCCGTCGTCGTCGACTGCGAGCACGGACCGGTCCGGCTCGGTCTCGCAGCCCGACTGGCGGCCGCGCTCGGGGCGGCCTGCCTGCGCCTGGAGGAGCTGTCGGCCGAGGAGATGGCCGGCATGGTTCTGGCGACAAGGGCGGCGTGAGATGCCACAGGGAATTCCCGACACCGTCCCGCGGGACGGCCTGACGACCAGGCAGCGCCGCAACAGGCCGCTGCTGGTGGTGCACACCGGCGAGATGAAGGGCAAGTCGACGGCGGCCTTCGGACTTGCGCTGCGCGGCTGGAATCAGGGCTGGTCGATCGGCGTGTTCCAGTTCGTGAAGTCCGCGAAATGGAAAGTCGGCGAGGAAGCCGCGTTCCGTGCGCTGGACAGGCTGCACGAGCAGACCGGCCAGGGAGGACCCGTGGAGTGGCACAAGATGGGCGAGGGCTGGTCATGGGCGCGTAAGCACGGTACGGCCGAGGATCACGCGGCGGCCGCGCTGGAAGGCTGGCGGGAGATCGCTCGCAGGATCTCCGAGCAGCGGCACGAGATGTACGTGCTCGACGAGTTCACTTATCCGCTGTGCTGGGGCTGGGTCGACCTCGACGAGGTGCTCACGGTGCTGGGCCACCGGCCGGGCCGCCAGCATGTGATCATCACGGGCCGGGACGCGCCGCCGGCCTTGGTAAAGGCGGCCGACCTCGTAGTGGAGATGACCAAGGTGCGGCATCCGATGGACGCCGGCCAGAAGGGGCAGCGGGGGATCGAGTGGTGAACCGGGTCGTGGTGGCCGCCCCGTGTTCGGGCAGCGGCAAGACCACGGTGGCCACCGGGCTGATGCGGGCACTGCGTCGACACCGTGTCCGGGTCGCGCCGTTCAAGGTGGGCCCGGACTACGTCGATCCCGGCTATCACGCGCTGGCGGCCGGCCGCCCTGGCCGCAATCTCGATCCGGTGCTGGTCGGCGAGGACCGGATCGCTCCGCTGTTCGCGTACGGCTCGCACGCCGCCGACGTCGCGGTGGTCGAAGGTGTGATGGGCCTGTTCGACGGGCGGGTGGACACCGAACACGGATTCGGCTCCACCGCCCATGTGGCCGGACTGCTCGCCGCGCCGGTACTCCTCGTCATCGACGCGCGTGGCCAGGGACGCAGCCTCGCCGCGCTGTTGCACGGATTCCGCGGTTACGACGCGACGGTGCGAGTGGCCGGCGTGGTGCTCAACCAGGTCGGCTCGGCACGGCACGAAGAGGTGCTCCGCTCGGCCTGTGCCGAGGCGGGCCTCGAGGTGTTCGGCGTGCTGCACCGCGAGCCCGATCTCCAGGTGCCCTCGCGGCACCTCGGTCTGGTGACGGCGGCCGAACACGGCGCCGCCGCGGAACGCGCGGTCGAGACCATGGCGGACGCCGTCGTCGCCGGGGTCGATCTCGAGGCGGTGCTGAATCTGGCCGCCGACACGGCGCCGCTGTCGGTCCGGCCGTGGAGCCCGACCGACGAGGTGGCGCCGCCGGTCGGCCGTGCCCACCCGGTCGTCGCCGTGGCGGGTGGGCCGGCGTTCACCTTCGGCTACGCCGAACACGCCGAACTGCTCGCCGCGGCCGGCGCCGAGGTGGCCGTGTTCGATCCCCTGTCGGACAGGACGCTGCCGGAAGGCGCGGCTGGCGTGCTGCTACCGGGTGGGTTCCCCGAGGACCATGCCGCCGAACTGTCCGCGAACGCGGCGCTGCGCGCGGAGATCGGTCGGCTGGCCCACGCCGGCCGGCCGGTACATGCCGAGTGCGGCGGACTGCTCTTTCTGCTTCGTGAGCTGGATGGGCTGCCCATGTGTGGGGTGCTGGACGCGACCGCCGGGATGACGGATCGGCTGACCCTGGGGTACCGCGAGGCTGTAGCCACGGTCGAGTCTTCTTTGTACCCGATCGGGGCACGTGTGACGGGGCATGAGTTCCACCGGACCGTCGTCGTCCCCCGAAGCGGTGCGGCGCCCGCCTGGCGCTGGCGGGATTTCGACGGAACCGCGGTGGCCGAAGGCTTTGTCACCGGCGGAGTGCATGCCTCCTACCTGCACACCCATCCGGCGGGTGCGCCGCTCTCGGTGCGCGGATTCGTCGAAAGGTGCATGTCATGAGGCTCGTCGGGGTCGGGGTCGGACCCGGTGACCCCCAGCTGCTCACCCTCGCCGGTCTGCGGGAGCTCGGCGCGGCGGGCCGGATCTTCGTGCCGACAGCCTCGTTGGCCGAACCGGGTCGGGCCGAGGCCGTCGTTCGCGCCGCCCTTCCCGCTGGCGCGCCGATCGAACGGCTCACGTTCGCCTTGGCCGACGACGTGCGTGGGCCCCAGCACCGTCGGCGCGCGCGGTGGGACGAAGCGGCCGGCAGGGTCGCCGACTACCTGCGGGAACACGGTGGCACCGCGGCGTTCGCGACCCTCGGCGACCCGATGATCTACTCCACCTTCGGCTACCTGGCGCCGACGGTCCGTGCCCTGCTTCCCGGCCTCAAGATCGGTACTGTGCCGGGGATCACCGCGATGCAGGCCGCCGCGAGCGCGACCGGCATGCCTCTGGTGGAGGGTGCCGAGTCACTCACCGTGGTCCCGCTGAGCCGGGAGGTGACCGGGCTGCGCACGGCGTTGCGGGGTGGCGGTACCGTCGTCGCCTACAAAGGCGGTCGCCGACTCGACGAGGTGCGTGCCGAGGTCCAAGCCGCCGGAGCGCTGGATCGCTCGGTCTACGCCGAACATCTCGGCACGCCGCGGGCGCGGGTCCGCCCGCTGTCGGACGTGGCGGCAGGGGCCGACCTGGACGGAGCGGAGCAGGCGCCCTACCTGTCGACCGTGGTGATACTTCCGCCCCGAGGCGGGAGAGGGGAGCAGTTGTGATGAACGCTGGAGCACAGCTGGCGGAGGCAGGCGAGCCGCTGTGCGGCTCGGTGCGGACCGGACTGGTGTCCTTCGTTGGGGCCGGTCCCGGTGCCGCCGACCTCATCACGCTGCGCGGCGCCCGGCGACTGGCCGAGGCCGACGTGGTGATCTGGGCCCCGGGTCTCGTCGACGCCGAGTGCGTCCGCGAGCACGTGCGCGCCGACGCCGAGCTGATCGACTGCTCCCGGGTCGGCGCCGACGAGATCGTGGAGCTGTTCCGCCGCGCGGCCAGGGACAGGCTACGGGTCGCCAGGCTGTGCCCCGGGGATCCGTCGATGTGGGACGCGGTGCGCGAGCAGTACGACGCCTGCCGGCGAATCGGCGTCGAAGCCGAAGTGGTGCCCGGCGTGCTCGCGGTCTCCGCGGCCGCCGCCGCGGTAGGCCGGTCGCTGACCGGGGCCGACCAGTCAATGATCGTCACCAAGGTGGACGGCACGGCGCTGCCCGACTCCACCAGGATCCAGCGGTTCGCCAGCCAGGGCGCGACGATGGCCGTGGTGATGGCGGCGGCCCGAACCGCTCAGCTCGTCGAGGAGCTGACCGAGGGCGGGTATGCCGAGGACACCCCGGTCCTGGTGGCGCACAAGACGAGTTGGTCGGACGAGCTGCTGATGCAGACCACGCTCGGCGAGCTGGTCGGCGTAGTCAAGCAGCACAAGTTGTGGCGGCACACGCTCTTCCTGGTCGGCAAGGCGATGGGCGCCAGTGGCAGGCCCCGCTACCGTAGGTCCGAACCGGCCGTCGTGCAGGAGGACGCGGCCGGATCCTCGGCGACCGCCGAGGTCCCCGCGGCACGAGCCCCCCGCCGCACCGCCTGGTCGGCCCGGGCCGGGCGTAGCAGCCGGATCGCCGCGACTCGCGCCCAGCAGCCCCAGCCGGTCTCCCAGGCGGCATGGCGCGCGGTGCACGGTTGGCAGGACGCCACCCGTTCCGCCTCGCCGGCGGCGGCCGCGGCCGCCATCACCAGGCCCGCGACGAAATCCGTGGCGACGGCACGGGTGTCCGACGCATCCCGCACGCGGCCATCTCTGTCCACCGCCAAGAAGGCGGACGCGTCGGGCCCGCAGGAAGCTCGACAGCCGGCGGCGGACACGAACGAGGCCAAGGTGTCACCGGGGACGTCGGCCGGCCGGCAGAAGCCGGCCGCCGGCAAGGTGGTGGCGAAGTCGGCCACTGCCAAGCCAGGCACCGGAAAGTCCGCCGGCAGGCAGCAGTCCACCAAGCCGCGTGCCAACCAGGCGCGACGCACACGGAAGAGCGGGTGAGCCGCCATGACCGTCACCGTGGTGGGGATGGACGGGGACGCGCTGCCCTCGGACGTCACGGAACGGCTCGAGAAGGCGACCCTCGTGGTCGGCGGTCGCCGGCATCTGCAGGCGCACGCCCGTGAGGGCGCGACGACCATTGAGCTCGGCGCTCTTGACGCGGCGCTGACCGCGCTCGCCTCGCATTCGCCGGACGATGGTGACGCCGTCGTGCTGGCTTCGGGGGATCCCGGCTTCTTCGGTGTGTTGCGGGCCTTGCGGGAGAAGGGAATCCGTCCCGAGGTCCGGCCAGCGACCTCGAGCGTGCAGCGGCTGGCCGCGATGATCGGCCGGCCGTGGGACGACATGGTCGTGGTCAGTGCCCACGGCAGGGGGCTGCGCCAGGCGCTCAACGTGTGCCGCGCCCATCCCTCCGTCGCGGTGCTGACCGCACCGGGGGCTGGCCCCGCCGAGCTCGGCGCTGGGTTGCACGGCTGGCGGCGCACCCTGATCGTGGCCGAGGACCTCGGTGGCAGCGAAGAGGTGTCCACTGTGGACGCCGCTGCCGCGGGAAGCCGGCAGTGGCGGGATCCCAACGTGGTGTTCTGCCTCGCCGAACCGGACACCGTTCCGGACCGGGGCTGGCTGTCCGGCGGCGAGGTCGGCCCGGACGCCGCCGGCTGGGCGTTCGCGGAGGACGCTTTCGCGCACCGCGACGGCATGGTCACCAAGTCCGAGGTGCGCGCGGTGGCGCTGGCGAAACTCGCGCCGCGGCGGGGAAGTCTGGTGTGGGACGTGGGTGCCGGCTCCGGTGCCGTGGCCGTCGAATGTGCCAGGTTCGGAGCCGCGGCCATCGCGATCGAGCGTGACCCGGTGCAGTGCGTTCGGATCATCGCCAACGCGACCTCGTACGGTGTGGACGTGCGGGTCGTCGAGGCGGAGTTCCTCGCCGCCATCAGCGGTCTGCCCCAACCCGACTCGATTTTCGTCGGCGGCGGGCGGATCCAGGTGCTCCGTGCCTGCACCACCGTTGGCGCACAGCGGATCGTGGTGGCGCTGGCGGCCGTTGACCGGGTCGCGCCGGCCCGCAACACCCTGCGTGAGGCCGGTTACCAGGTCCAGGGTGTGCAGCTGTCCGCGTCACGGTTGGAGGACCTGCCCGACGGCGCAAGCCGGCTGTCCTCGATCAACCCGGTCACGCTGTTGTGGGGCGTCCGCAAGCCTTCCTGAGGCCACGGCCGTGCCGCCAGTCGCCACGATGCACAGCGTTCCGACGTGGTCAAGGGGCGGTTGCCCCGACGGGAGTGTCCCAGTCGATGTGATACATGTAGGTGCGTCTGGTCTCTTCGCTGTTGGCGACCTTGGGCAGGATGTACGGCAGCATGGCGTCGCGGGTGAACCGGGCGATGGGACCAGCGGCCTTGGCGTTGTTGATCTTGGCTGCCTGCTTGACGATACGCTCGACCCGGGGACGGCGCAGGGCTTCGAAGCGGGTTAACGCGGCGGGGATGCCACGGAGATCGCGCAGGCATTTGGCGAGGGCAACGGCGTCCTCCAAGGACAACGACGCACCCTGGCCTGAGGTGGGGGAGGGCGCATGGGCGGCGTCCCCGATCACGATCATGCGGTCGGCGTGCCAGGTCGGCAGGTGCGGCATGGTGTGGATGGGGCTGGCCAGGCTCAGCGTCGCGGCGTGCGGTCGAGGTGGACACCGCGCCGCCAGACGTGGCGGATGTTGGTGGTGGTGGCTATGTCGGCGGTGGGATCGCCGTCGACCAGCAACAGGTCGGCACGCAACCCGGGAGCGATCCGCCCACGGTCGGTCAGTCCGAAGCATCGGGCCGGGACCGAGGTGGCGGCGGCCAGCGCCCCGGCCGGGGTGAGACCGGCGGTGACCAGTAGTGCCAGTTCGTGGTGCAAGGTCAGGCCGTGTGCGGTTCCCGGGTTCGGCGCGTCGGTGCCGGCCAGCAGGGGCACGCCGGCCCGGTGGAGCAGTTCGGTGGCCTGGCGCGCGAACTCCGGGCGGGGCAGATCCGGCTGCGGCGGCCGCCAGCCGTAGGTCGACAAGGGGGTCAGCGTCTGTTGGGCGGACGGCCCGAGGTGGGGAGCCAGCCGCGGATCCTCGGCCAGCCGTTGGGTGCCCGGCGTGCCATGGGTGAAGTAGGCCTCCATCACCGCCAGTGTCGGTACGACGAACACTCCGGCCGCGACGGCCTGGTCAGCGAAGTCCGGCTCCGGCGGGCCGTCGGCGAAGATGTGCACGAGTCCGTCCACCCCGGCGGCCAATGCCTCACGGGCCGCCCTCTGGGTGGTGGCGTGGGCCACTGCGAGCAGCTGGTGATCGTGTGCCGCGGTCACTAGCGCGGCCACGGTTTCCGGTGTCAGGTCCGGCAGCGGTGTGTCGCCCCAACAGGTGTTGTCCTCGCTGATGATCTTCAGATAGTCGATGCCCTCGGTGACCCGGTCCGCCACGAACCCCGCGGCCTGCTCGGGGCCGGTGAGAGTCGGGCGACCGCCATAGATGTCGCCGACCTTCTCGGAGTTCGGATGCCCGCCGGGAGCGGAGGCGCCGATGCCGGCCGAGCGCAGGTCGGCCACGTCGTCCCGGCTTGCCGCCGCCGACTTGAGTTCGGCAACCAATCCGGGGGAGGAGAACATGTCCAGCGAGGTGCTCACGCCGAACGCGAGTGTCTGCGCCAGATCCTCCACCGACACCAGATGGGTGTGGGCGTCGATGAGCCCGGGCAGCAGAGTCTGTCCCGGCGCGTCGAACACCTCGGCGCCATCCGGCACCTCGACGGACTCGCCGACCTCGGTGATCACGCCGTCCCGAAAGACCACCGATGACCGCGGCCACCTCCGCTCACCGTCGAAGACACTCGCGTTCCTGATTACCGTTGTCGTCATCCGGATCTCCCTACCCCAGCGGATGAGATGGTGTCCGGGCAACGCTAGTACGTGACGGCTGGAGGAGTTGTGCCGGATCTTCTGGTGGTCGGTCTGGGGGCGTCCCGAGGAGTCGCTGCGGATCAGGTCATGGCCCTGCTTTCCGGGCTGGACCGGGAGCACGGCCTCGACCCGCGCGCGGTTCGCGCCTTCGCCACCATCGACCTCAAGGCAAACGAAGCGGGCATCCTGGATGCCATCGACACCTGGTGCCGCCGCACCGGATTCGGTGAAGCGCCGCCGGTCCTGCTGACCTATCCGGCGAGCGTTCTCGCCGCCGTCGCCGTGCCCAACCCGAGCACGGCCGTATTGCGGGCAACCGGGACGCCCAGCGTCGCCGAGGCCGCCGCCCTGCACGCTGCCGGCGTGCTCGCGGCGGACACCGTCACAGAAGGCGACGTGGAACTCGTGGTGCCGAAGATCAAGAGTGGCACGGTCACACTGGCCGTCGCCGGAATTCCGCCCGCGCCGCGAAACAGGGTGCCGCGGCGGCGCCCAACAGTGCGATCCTGACTGGCGTGGACGACTTGGACCCGGTACCCGAGGACTGGCGGCGAGCGCTCGCGGTCGTCGCGCATCCCGACGACCTGGAATATGGCGGTGCCGGCGCGGTGGCCCGCTGGACCCGTCAGGGCAAGCAGGTGATCTACCTCCTGGTCACCAGGGGCGAGGCCGGGATCGACAGCATAGCTCCCGAGGAGGCCGGGCCGTTGCGCACCCGCGAGCAGATCGCCAGCGCCGCCGTTGTCGGCGTGGACCGGGTCGACTTCCTCGACCATCCCGACGGCATGATCGAGTACGGTCTGCCGCTGCGCAGGGACATCGCGGCCGCGATCCGTCGGTACCGGCCGGACGTCGTGATCACCGCCAACCACCGGGAACGCTGGCCGAGTGGTGGCTCGAACATGGCCGACCACCGCAACGTCGGACTCGCCGTGCTGGACGCGGTCCGGGACGCGGCCAACCGCTGGGTGTTCCGCGACCTCGAATTCGACCCGTGGACCGGGGTGCGCTGGGTCGCCGTGACCTCCTCACCGGCCTGCACCCATGCGGTGGACATCACCGACACCTTCGACCTCGCGGTGGCATCGCTGCGGGAGCACCGCGCGTACCTCGCCGCGCTCGCTGGCGACATGGCCGACGCCGAGACGTTCCTGCGAGGCGCGGCCACCGAAGCCGGTCGCCGCTTCGGCGGCCGGCTGGCCGTCTCGTTCGAACTGGTGACCACATGACCGGCCCGAGTGAGGCCGAGTCGTATCGGATCCTGCGGTCCCGCGTGGACACCTCGGATCTGCCCCCGCTGACCAGATCTGTGGTCGAACGAGTCGTGCACACCACGGCCGACACCAGTTGGATAGGTGACCTCGTTGTCGACGAGGCTGCCCTCCAGGCTGGTCGTGCCGCGTTGGCCGCGGGAGCGCCGCTCGTCGTCGACGTGCGGATGCTTGCCGCCGCGGTAGCTCCGCTTCCCGCCGTGGTCGGCCTCGACCAGCGCGGGGTGTCCGATCTTGCCGGTACGGCAGGCGTCACCAGATCGGCCGCGGGCATCCGAATGGCCGCACGTCGGTATCCCGACGGCGCCGTCTGGGCCATCGGCAACGCACCGACGGCACTTGGCGAGGTGGTGCGGCTGGCCCGAGTCGGTGAGCTTCGTGCCGAGCTCGTCATCGGCGTCCCAGTGGGATTCGTCGGCTCGGTCGATTCGAAGGCCGCGCTGCGGCGGTCTGGTCTGCCATCGATCAGTACACGCACGGAGCGGGGCGGTGCGGCTGTGGCCGCGGCGGTACTCAACGCGCTGACACGGAACCTTGATCCGGGAGAGGCTGGTGCGCATGTCGGCTGAGCGGCACTACCTGGTCGGTCTGGACCTCACCGGGCGGCGCGTCGTCGTGATCGGCGGCGGGACGGTCGCTCAGCGCCGGCTGCCGAGGCTGGTCGCGACCGGCGCCGCGGTCGAAGTCATCGCCCCGCGGGTGACTCCCGCCGTGCAGGCCATGGCCGAGACCGGCGAACTGACCTGGCATCAGCGTGTGTACACCGACGGAGACCTCGACGGCGCCTGGTACGTGGTGGCGTGCACCGAGCTAACCCAGGTCAATGCCGCGGTCGCCGATGAGGCGGAACGCCATGCGGTGTTCTGCGTCCGTTCCGACGCCGGCAACGCCGGCAGCGCGGTTACTCCCGCGGTCGGTGAACACGACGGCCTGCTGGTCGGCGTGCTGTCGGGCGGGCAACCGCGCCGGTCGGCCGCTGTGCGGGACGGAGTGCTCCACGCGTTGCGCACCGGCACGGTCGGCGACGACGTGGGGAAACGGAACATGGCCGGTGTCGCGCTGATCGGCGGCGGCCCAGGCGACCCCGAGCTGATCACGGTCCGCGGCAGGCGGCTGCTCGCCAGTGCCGATGTCGTCGTCGCCGACAGGCTGGCACCCCGCGAACTGCTCGACGAGTTGCCGCCACACGTCGAGGTGGTCGACGCCGCGAAGATCCCCTACGGCCGGGCCGCCAGCCAGGACGCCATCATCTCGACCCTGATCGACAGGGCGAGGGCCGGCAAGTTCGTCGTCCGGCTCAAGGGCGGCGATCCCTACCTGTTCGGACGCGGTTTCGAGGAGCTGCTCGCGTGCGCCGACGCCGGCGTAGCCGTCTCGGTCGTCCCCGGCGTGACCAGCGCCTTCGGCGTACCGGCCGTGGCCGGGATTCCGGTGACACATCGGGGCGTCGCGCACGAGGTGGTGGTCGTGTCGGGCCATCTGCCGCCGGAGGACGAGCGGTCGCTTGTCGACTGGCCCGCACTCGGCCGGCTGCGCGGCACCCTCGTGCTCCTGATGGCGGTGGAACGGATCGGGTCGTTCGCCGAGGTGTTGCTCGACAACGGCCGTGCGCCGCACACACCGGTCGCGGTCGTGCAGGAGGGGACGAGAAGCACGCAGCGGGCACTTCGGACCACGCTGGCCGAGGTGGCCGCCGACGTCGCGGCGCAGGGCGTCCGGCCGCCGGCGATCATCGTCGTCGGACCGGTCGCCGCGCTCGGTGACCACCTCGACTGATGAGCCCCTGAACTCGGTGATCGCGACTCAGCGGTTGCGCTCGAGGTGACGCCGGCGGTTCGGGCGGGAGCCCCGGACACCGCGTCCGCCGCCGTGTTCGAACCGACCGGTCCGGTCGCCGAACCCGTGCCGGCCACCCGCGGCCGACCCGCTGGGACGACGCACGGGGCGCTTGGGCGGTGCGAACTCGGCCACCGGCTCACCGCTGGGCGTCCTCGCGCCAGTGATCCGGATCAGTTCATCGTCGCCGGGACGAACCTGGGTGCTTGTCGGCTTCACGCCGGCCCGCGCCGTCAGGCCCTGCACCGCCCGCCGCTGATCGTGGGTGACCAGTGTGACCACGGTGCCCGACCTGCCGGCGCGCGCCGTGCGCCCGGCCCGGTGCAGGTAGTCCTTCGGGTCAGCGGGCGGATCGACGTGCACGACGAGACTCACGTCGTCGACGTGGATGCCACGGGCGGCGACGTCGGTGGCCACCAGCACCGGCATGCTGCCGGAACGGAACTCGTTGAGCACCCGTGTCCGCGCGTTCTGCGCCTTGCCGCCGTGCAACGCGCCCGCCTGCACGCCGATCGAACGCAGCTTCTTGGCCAGGCGGTCGACGTGGTGTTTGGTGCGCACGAACATGATCGTGCGCCCTTCACGCGCGGCCACCTCGCCGACGACCGCGGGCTTGTCGTCCGCCGAGACCATGAGCAGGTGGTGTTCCATGGTGGTGACGCTGCCGGTCGGTGGTGCGACCGAGTGCACGACCGGGTCGGTCAGGTACTCGCGGACCAGCTTGTCCACGTCGGAGTCCAGCGTCGCGGAGAACAGCATCCGCTGGCCACCGGGAGCCGTCAGGTCGAGGATCGCCCTGACCTGCGGCAGGAACCCCATGTCGGCCATCTGGTCGGCTTCGTCCAACGCGGTGAACCCGACCTCGGAGAGCACGCAGGTGCCCTGCCTGACATGGTCGGAGAGCCGGCCCGGGGTCGCGATGAGCAGGTCGACACCGCGGCGCAGGTGGTCGACCTGGCGAGTGAAGGACGTGCCGCCGACGACCGTGCGACACCACAGACCCAGCGCGCGGGCGAACGGAGTCAGCGCGTCGCTGACCTGCATGGCCAGCTCGCGGGTCGGCACGAGGACCAGCGCGCGGGGATGCGCCGGCCTCGCCCGGCCACCGGCGAGGCGGGACAGCAACGCGAGACCGAAGGTCAGCGTCTTGCCGGAGCCGGTCTGGCCGCGGCCGAGCACGTCCCTGCCCGCCATCGCGTCGGGAAGGGCGGCGGCCTGGATCGGGAACGGCTCGGCGATGCCGGCGGCGGTCAGCGCGTCGAGCAGCGGTGTGGACAGACCCAGTTCGGCGAACGTGGGCAACGGGCCCTCGGGCAGCGTGGACTCGGGATACTCAGAGATGATGGACCTGCGGAGCTCGACCGGCTTGCCGCCACGGCGTTGGTTCGGGCGATGCCGCCGGTTGCGGGGCGCGCCACCGTGACGGCGGTCGAGCGAGGAGACTGGCACAGAGAACCTTCCAGACGGTGTCACAGCGTCGTCGAACCGGCACAACACCGCTGTCGTCGACGACGAATGGGAGCACCGCATCCTGACCCGCGAGGGCGGCGGGGACACTCGGTTCCACGCGCCAATTTTCGGTGCGATGGCCATGGTATCCGATCTCGGTACCGTCGCGGTCGCGGGGCGGGCTGGGTGATCAGGCCAGGCCGGCCTCCCTGCGCAGGTCAGCGAGCAGGTCGTCGGTGTCGGCGAGTTCAACGGGAAGCCCACGGGCCCGGAACCACGACGTGATGTTGCGCACGTCACGAGCGAGGAACTCCGGCCCATTGGGGTTGGCCACCAGATCGACGACCTGCGGCAGGTCGATCACCATCAGGCGTTCCCGGTGCACGAGCAGGTTGTAGGCGGACAGGTCCCCGTGCGCGAGACCCTGCCCGGCGAGCGCATGGAGCGCCTCGACCGCCTGTCGCCACAGGTCACGCAGCAGCGCGCCGCCGGGCCGCAGTGCCGCCAGCCGTGGGGCCGCGGTCCCGTCGTGCTCACCGAGGAACTCCAGCAACAGTTCGGTTCCGGTGCGCTGCACCGGGTACGGAACCGGTGCGCCGACCGCCCACAGCCGGCCGAGGGCGGCGAACTCGGCCGCGGCCCACTGCTCGGCGATCAGGTTGCGGCCGAACGAGCTGCGTGCGGTGATGGCCCGCATTTCCCGGGACCTGCGTACCCGGCGCCCCTCCAGATAGCCGGCGTCGCGGTGGAAGAGGCGGTGGTCGCTGTCGCGATAGCGCTTGGCGGCGAGCAGGCACTCCCGGCCGGTGCCGGGAACCGACCGCCGCAGCAGATGGACGTCGGCTTCCTTGCCGGTCTTGACCGATCCGAGTTCGTGGTCGACCGCGGCCAGTTCGGTGATGACCCAGTTCGGTCTCGGCAGCGGCCCGTGCTCGCCGTCGTCCCATGTGGACCAGCGGTCGGCGCCATCGGGTAGGTCCTGTGGGTCTGGGGTGTCCGCGCGCCGCGCGGTGAGGCGGGCCCTGGCGTCCTCGGTGAGCCGGCCACGCCGGCCGGGAGCCGGCGGGTCGTCGTCGAAACGGCGCCTGTGCCGGCGGATGGGAACGTCGCGGTGAGTGGATTCGTGCTCGCGCACTGGTGAGGTCTCCCTGTTTCGGGCGGGCACCCCACCGCACTGGCCGGTGGATCAGACGGTTGTCAACCAGACGGCGGAGGGCCGAGGAAAGATGCGGAATCCGGGACGGGCACATGCCACGTCGTCAGTGGTGACGGCCATCGGACACCTCCTCCTCTCCTTCTCGTCCTGTTCGCCGCGCAACGCCGCGGCCGGAAGCCCGGCGCCCCCAGTGCTCGGCAAGGATGCCCGGGCCCGCTCCGGCCGGCAACCGGATTTCCCGGTCCTTGGCGATCACGGCGCCGGGTCAACCGTGCCTTCGGCGATCATGGGCTCGATCTCGAACGGCAGCGCGAACGGCCCGAAGTGCTCGCCCTGTCCCAGGACGACGCCCACGTCGCGGAGGGTGGCGGCCTGCGCCTGACTGGTGACACCGGCGGCGAGCACCGGGAGACCGGCCACCTCGGCGAGCGAGACAACGCCGCCGATGGCCCGTACCACAAGGGGATCGGGTCGGGCCGCGGTGCCGAGCGCGGCCACGAACGTCGGGGCCAGCTTCACGCCGCGCACCGGCAGGCCGGCCAGGGTGAGCGGACCGCGGCCCGACCCGCCGACACCACTGATCACGACCTGGAATCCGTTGTCGGCCAACACCGACAGTGCCTCGAGCGGCTCGCCGCGGTCGTCCCTGATCACGTTCTGGTCGATCTCCAACTGGAGCTGGTCCGGCTCGACACCACTGCTCCGCACCATCGACATGAGCAGGCCGATCAGTTCCTGGTCACGGGCCTGTCGGTCCGGCAGGTGGACCGCCATCAGCGGCGCGGCGTCACCGAACTCCGTCCGCCAGTTGGCGGCCTGTGTACAGGCTTCCCGCAGCACCAGCCCGGCCAGAGGCAGGATGTGGCCGGTCCGCGTGGCCATCGGCAGGAAGTCCGCTGGACTGAGCACGCCCAGTTCGTGGTGGTCCCAGAACACTAGGGCCTCGACCCCAACCAGCCGCCGGTCCTCAAGCCGGGCAATCGGCTGGTACTCGACGGAGACGCGCTGCTCGTGCAACGCGCCGGGCAGCTCGGTCGCCAACGCCATGCTGTGCCGCTCCGCCTCGCCCCTGTCGGTCTCGAACAGCGCCCACTGATCCTTGCCCTCACGTTTAGCCCAGCCCAGGGCCATGTCCGCGGCACGGAGCAGCTCCATCGGCTCGGCGCCGCGTGAGCACCGCTCCACGATCCCGACGCTCGCGGTCACCGACAGTTGGCGGTCCATCGCCTTGACCGGCTCGGCGATCCGCCGTCGTGCGCGCTCCACCAAGTCGATCATGCTGTTGGTGGTGGAACGCACCACCAACAGCGCGAAGTGGTCGCCCGAGATGCGGCCGAGCAGTCCGTTGTCCGGGTCGAGTACTGAGCGCAGCCGGTCGGCGGCGGCCTTGAGCACGGCGTCCCCCGCCTCGTGGGAGACCCCGTTGTTGATCACCGAAAGCCCGTCGAGACCGAACACGGCCAGGCCGATCCGCACGTCCGGAGCGGACCCGCCGATGGCCGACTCCATCTTTGACAGGAAGAACGCGCGGGTGAACAGTCCAGTCAGCGGGTCGTGCAGCGTCTGCTGGCGCCAGCGTTCCTGCAACATGTGCAGGTCGGTCAGGTCCTCGACCATCACGACCGGATAGTCGGGAAGGCCGTGCTCGTCCTTGATCAGCGACACCACGATGTGTGCCCAGATCGGCTCGCCGTCACCACGGATCAACCGCTGTTCCGAACGCAGCGAGGTGTAGGTGCCGCTGATCAGCCTCTCATAGGCCTTGGCCATGTCCTCGGCGTCGGTGGCCGGCATCAGGTCGTAGGCCGTGCGCTGGCGCAACTCATCACTGGTGAGGCCAAGCATGTCCTGTAGTGCCAGGTTGGAGCTGACGATGTTGCCTTGCAGATCGCCGATGGCGATGCCGACGACGGACTCGCTGAATACGGTGCGGAACCGTCGTTCACTGGCACGCAGCGCCCGCTCGGCGGCGTCCCGTGCCCGGAACACCGCCTTCTTCATCGTCTCCTGCTGTTCGGAGATGTGGTCCCGAAGCGCGTCGAGGTAACCGCTGGTCATCGCACCAAGTAGATCGACCAGCCGAGTGCTGTGCGCCTCGTCTTCGGTCAGGCCGAGTGCCGGCAACAGTCGCCTTCCGACGACTCGCAGGCTCGCCTCCAGCGCCTGTGATCCGACCAGCTGCGCGGAAACCAGCCCGGTGCCGACGTCGACCGCGGGCTGGAGATCGGCCGACCGCTCGCGCACAAGGACCGCGAGCGACTCGGCGAAACCGGTCAGGATGCCCCGCAACTCGGCCCGCGACATGGGCACCGTGCTTGTCGCGACGGCGGCGGACGTCCACTCGCGGGCGAACTCGGCGAGGCCGGGAAAGAGCGTGCCCTGCTCGCGCTGCCCCGCCGACGAGTCGTGCCGGTCAGCCATAGCCCCTCTCTTGTGTCCCGGGACACCTGTCGACCTTAGTCCGGTTCAGGCCGCGACGACGAGGTCGACCATCAGATCGGCGGTGGGAACGAGAGTCAGCCCAGCCTTGCGGGCGACACCGACCAGTCCGTCGACATCCCTCGGCTCACTCCTGGCCGCCGCCAGTGCCCTCGCCAGCCTTCCCTTGTGCGCCTTGTTGTGGTGGCTGATCACTCGCGGCCGCCCACGGTCGTCCTGGCTCACCACCCGCACGGCGACGGCGGTCGGCACCCTGGCCAGCGCCGAGTAGGCCGACGACCGGAGATCGACGACCAGTCCGTCGACCTTGGCGAGCACCGGCTCGAGCGCTGGGCGCCACAGCGTGCGCAGGTCGCCGACGCCGGGCAGCACACTGCCGCCGGACAGCCGGTATGCCGGGATTCGTTCGTCACCTCGGACGAGGCCGAACAGCGCGGAGGCCACCGCCAGCCGACGGTGTGCCCTCGCCAGTTCGGCCCTGCTCAGCCCCGGCACGTCGAGCGCGTCGTACAGCACACCCGTGTAGCGGGACAGGGCGGGCAGGGTGGGCGAGCGGAACAGGTCGGCGTTGCGCCGCACCTCCGCGGTCTGCCGGGAGGAAAGCTTGAGCGCGGCGAGAGTGGCGGGCACGTCGGCCGCCAGATCGACAAGGGCGGTGCCCAGCCTGTTCCGTGTCGGCCCCAGTTCGGGGAAGGACAGCGAGGCAATGTGGACGGGGCCGCCGTCGCCACCGTCGGCTTTGGACTCGGAGGGAGGGAGCAGGACAAGCACAAGGCGGCACAGTACAACAAGGTGGCACAGTACAGTCGCGCCGCGCCGACCGACCCGGGTGCGTTAGACGCGGGTCGGCGCGGTGTCCAGCAAGTCGAGGAACGCTCGCAGATGGACGGTGAGGTCGTCGGCGGTGTACATCGCCGGATTCGCGTCAAAATCCACTCGCAGGTCGGCGCCAGCGTCTCCGGCGTGCACGGTGACGGTGAGGTCGTGCACCGCCCCGGCGGCGAGCGGGTGCGACGTGCCCCGGTGGTCTCCGAACCACAGCTCGTAGCTGATGGGGCTGACGTTGACCACCGGTCCGTACAGTCGGCGTTCCCTTGTGCCGGAGTGCAGTTCGTGGCGCAGCCATTCCGACCGGTAGCGCTCGTGCGGCCACACGGCGAGCACCTCGTCGGCGACCCGCCTCGACACCTCGCGCAGGCTCGCGTCCGGTGCGATCTCCACCCGCAACGGCACGATGTTCGCCACCGAGCACGGCACGTTCAGTGATACCGACCGGCGCCGGCACATCCTCGGCAGGCCGAGGACCACTTCGGGCACGCCGGTCACATGCCGCAGATAACTCGCCACGGTCGCGATCACCACGGTCGACCAGCTCGTCCCACACCGGTCGGCGACCTCGGACCAGTCCTGCACGACCGAGGGCGGCAGCGTCACCGACCGACGCAGGAATCGGCCTGTCGCGGGCACCGTCAGATCGGCGAGGCTGACCGGAACCGGCGCGTCGGCGTAGCGCTGCGTCCAGAACGCCCGGTCTCGGCTGCATGCCGCCGATTCGGTGTAGCGGGCGTCCTCGTCGATGACCGACCGGAGCGAGCCGAACGGCTCGCCGCCGGCGCGACCGGCCGTCCGTGCCGAGTACAGGTCCGCCACCCTGCGGTTGAGGAGAAAGCATCCGTAGTCGTCGAGGACGATGTTGTGGGTGCGGTAGTACCACAGGAACCGGTCGTCGGCCACGACGAGCAGGGCGTGCCGGTACAGCGGCCCGTTGATCAGTTCGACCGACCGGCCCGTGTCGGCCCGCATCCAGGTGAGTGCCGCCGCCAGCGGCTCCGCCTGATCGCTGAGGTCGACGACCGTGAGCGGCACGGAACGCACCGGCGACACGTGTTGCCAGACCTGGTCGTCGTCCACGGTGAAGCGGAGGTGGAGGCATTCGGCCTCGGCGACGGCCTGCTCCACCGCGTTCCGGAAGGCGGAAAGGTCCACCGATCCCTGGATGTCGACGTACTGGGCGATGGCGTGGACCGGGTCGTCCCAGCCGTGTCTCCGCGCCGATTCGTGCCCCAGGGGCAACCAGAGGTCCCGCTGTGCCGCCGACAGCGGCCAGTGCACCGTGGGAAAGGTGACTGTCGAGAACGCGCTGCCGGAAAAGGTGCTCTCCGAGAAGGTGCTCATGGTCGTCCCCTGGTGATGGCGGTGAGTGCATGGTGTGCGCGTTGTCGTCCGTGTGTGATGACGGTGCGCGCGACATCCGGGTCGAACCGCAGGAAGCCGCTGACCTCGAACTCCTCGGACGGCTCGACGAGCACCAGACGAGGGCTGCGTCGTGTGCTCGCGGTGTGCCGGTAGTCGCGGAGCACCGAGAAGCGCGCGACGTTGTCGAAGACAAGGGCGATCGCGTCGCCGAGCGACTGGGCCGGGCCGCCCGACCTGCCGGTCGAGGAGGTCACCACGATCACCGTGTCGGGGCGGTAGTCCAATGCCGGCGCCAGCGGCGTGTTGGCGACCATTCCCGCGTCGGCATACGCTTCGCCGTCGATCGTGACGGGCGGGAACAGCACCGGCGCCGAGGCGCTGGCCAGCAGATGGTCGACGGTCAGGTCGACCGGCCGGAACTCGGGCGCTCCCCGCGGTGCAGCATTGGTGAACCGGACCACCCCTCCGGTGGACTCGGCGACCGCGGAGACCACCACCGTGACGCCCGGTGCGACACGAACGCGCGGCCCACCCAGTGCCGACACCAGAGTCCTGCGGGCCGGCTCCGAATCGAGCAGCCACGTCCACCCGACCGAGTCCAGCGTGCCGGCGAGCAGGTCCCCGGTGAACAACCTCGCGAGTCCCGCCGGTCGCGGCAGCCGCCACACGTCCAGCCGAGGCCGGTACACGTCCCGGCTATGCAGCCCTGTCCACAGGTCGGTGAGGTCGGAGGGGGTGAGTCCACCAGCCAGCAGGCCGACGTTGAGCCCGCCGGCCGAGGTACCCGAGAGCAGGGTCGGCCGCAGGCCGGCGTCGGCGAGCCCGGCCGCGACGCCAGCGCCGAAATAGGCCGCCCGCGCTCCACCGCCGGAGAGCACTAGTGCGATCCGGCCCAGTGAATCCTCCACGGCAGCCGTGTCCGGCGCCGAGTTCACGCCGACATCCTGGGCCGGTAAACGTCCCACAGTGAGCCGAGGAAGAACAGGCCGAAGCGTTCCAGGGTCCGCAGCGGGTCACCGCCGGCGGTCCGCACCGTACCGAGTTGGCGGAGGAAATCGCCCGCGCCGAGCCGCAGCACACCGGCGCCCAACCGCACCGGCCCATGCAGCAGGCGCACGTGCAGCGTGGTCGTGTCCGGCCAGATAGCGGTCGGCGGCCCGGCATTGAGGTCCTTGTGTCCCAACAGGACCAGTTCGCGTCCGCGCTGATCGGTGAACGCGAGCCGGTAGAGCATGCGCCTGCGTTGTGGCCCACGTCCCGCCACCATCAGGTTCACCACGCCGCAGGTGACCCGTCTGCGCCCGCCGAGCGCCGCGCAGTCCACCCAGCCCTGTGCCCGCGCCTCGTGGCGGGTCGAGCCGAGGAACCGGTCGAGGTCGATGGTGATGGTCAGCCGGACCGCGAGTTCCGTCCGGTCGTCCTCGCTGTCCTCACCGGTGGTGAACCCGATCGTTCCGGTCATTTTCTCGGTGAAGGACAGCATGGTGGCGCCGGTCCGACCCCCGTTGAGACGGGCCGGCGCCACCGCCACGGCCGTCGTCGTTGCCCCTGAGCGACGGCGGCTGGTCGGTGTTGGCTTGTGTGGCGGGCCCCCCCTGCTCGGCCGCCGGCGCTCGAGCACGGCCTGGCACAGGCGGTCGGCCATGGCGGCGATGGTCAGCGACGGATTGGCGCCGACCGGGCCGGGCATCGCGGCCCCGTCCGCCACGTACAGCCCGGGATGGCCGAACACCTCGCCGTACGGGTCGCACACCCCCTCGCCGCGGTGGGCGCCGACGGGCGCGCCACCGAGCGGGTGGGCGACGACGGTGCGCCGGCGCAGCCATGTCGGGCTGTCTGAGTACTCGCCGTCCAGCTCCCGCGCGACCGCGCGCATGGTGGCCCGGACCCGCTCGAAGTACGCCTCGCTCGTCGACGTCGTCCACGACACATCCAACTCGCCGTTGCGCAGGCGCATCACCCCGTCAGGTGTGTCCCGCCCCATGCCGAGCAGCGGCAGGAAACTCACCGCCAGTGCACCATCCCCGAGCAGCCCTTCGATGTCGTGCTCGAGGTCGTCCGGGCAGGTGGGGATCAGCGCGGCGCGCACGCGGTCGGCGGCGAACTCGACGACGCGCAGGAGCTGGCCGGGCAGGTCGAGGCTTTCCGCCAGCCAGTCGACGACCAGCGGATAACCGGCCTCCTGCAGGTAGAAGCCGCGGCCGCGGCCACCGTCGAGTTCGTCGGGCATCCGAATGCTGGTGGTGATCACCGGGCCTCTACTGGCGTCGAGGCGCCGGGGGCGGCCGTTCCGCTTGGCCCGCGTGACGAAGGTGATCAGGTCGCCGTTGCCGGAGAACCGGCTGCCGAGTGCGTCACTGATGCCGGGGAAGCGGAGCCGGTTGCCCAACAGCAGCCTGGTGGTGCCGAACGCGCCGGCCGCGAGCATCAGCCGGTCACAGGTGATCCGCCTCGACGCGGTGCTCCCGTCGGTGTCCCGTCGCAGGTACCGGATCTCATAGCCGCCCCGGCTGTCGGGTCGCATCGCCTGTACCTCGCAGAGCGTGCGTAGCTCGGCCCCTTCCGCCTTTGCCGCGGAAAGATAGGTGTGGTCCAGGCTGTTCTTCGCCCCTTCGTTGCAGCCGATGTCGCACTCGCCACACAGCCGGCAGGTCCGCCTGACCACACCGTGCAGGTTGCCGTAGCCGGGCTCGGCGATCGGCAGCCCGATGCCGGGTTCTGCTCCCGGCGCCGCCGCGAAGCTCACCGCGAGTGGGGGCAGCGCCCAGTCCAGACCGAGCGCGGTGGCCACCTCGCGCATCGCCTCGGTCTTGGGGGTGTCGGCGTAGGCGGGATGGTGGAACGGATACGGCACGGGGGTGAGCATCCGTTCGACGGCGTCGTAGTGGGGA
Source organism: Kutzneria sp. (assembly GCA_019239965.1). GTDB lineage: Bacteria > Actinomycetota > Actinomycetes > Mycobacteriales > Pseudonocardiaceae > Kutzneria. Next base: position 100,893 of record JAFAZC010000075.1, read on the forward strand.
TCCAACTCCGCCCGGGTCACCGGCCAGGTCTGGTAGCCGCCGCCGGGAACCGGCTCGTCCCGGACGAACCATCGTTCGTCCTTACGCAGCAACACGTTCGCGTACACCAGGGAGCCGCCGCCGAGTCCGCTTGAGACCACCGAGTCGAAACCCCGGAATCCCAGCACGTCGTACAGACCGTAGGTGCCGCGGGGCGGATCCCAGAAGTTGCGCCGCATCTGCTCTGGTGTGCGCGGAAAAGTGCCGGGCGGATAGGGCCTGCCGCGTTCGAGCAGGACAACCGACAGACCGGCTTCGGCCATCCGGTACGCGCACACCGCCCCGCCGAAGCCGGATCCGACGACAACGACGTCGGTGTGTTCGACACCGGACGTCATGCGGCCTGCCGTTTCAGGAACTCCAGCATGTGCGGGAACACCTCGAGGTCGGCATGGCGGCCGATGAACGGGTCGAGGTGTCCGTAGTGTGGCAGGACGCACAGCTCGTGCCGGCCCGGTACAGCCGCCTCCAGCCGCCGGTGGAAGACCTGCTGGGAGTTGGTGAACACCCGGTTGCGGTCGCCGGTGACCAGCAGCAGCGGCGTTGTGACCTGGGCGATGTCGGTCAGGTAGTCCTCGGGGAGCGCGGCATGGCGCTGGTCGGCCGGGTCGTACCTGACCGCCCTTCCCGCCAGCACCATCTTGCGCACATGCCGGTCGTAGTTGAGGCCTGAGCCCTGGCACAGGTCGCCGACGCGGGAGTGCGTGACGGGCAGCAGGTTGGCGTGCTCGTACATCGCGGGCCAGCCCGTGCCCCACATCGCGCTCAGCAGGTGACAGGCGGGGTTGGCGCACTCCGGATGCAGCAGGGAGACCAGCCGCGAGATGGTCCGGCCCGGTGTGAACCTCGGCGCCCACCCCCACTGCGGATCGAGATAGGGAATACCGAGACCGTACTCGACGAGGTCGGGCACGGCGATCAGGCGCGCCGTCGACCAGAGCGGCACTCTCGGCATCAGTGAGACGCTGTTTGCGATCACACTGGCGATACCGCTCACCGCACCACCGAACAGGCTCATCAGGAAGGACACCGAGCCGAGACAGTGGGTGATCACGTGGATCCGGCTGCCCCCGACGTGCCGGCGCATCTCGCGCAGCGCGGCCGGGTAGTCGAAGCAGGCGAGATCGTCGAGGGTGAACCGGTGCGCGGCGAGGTTGTAGGGATGCCGGTTGCTCATTCTCGAGTCGAGGGACCACACTTCGCCGAAACCGTTGTCCAGCAGGTAACTGACCAGGTTGCGGTGCTCGGGCATGATGAACATGTCCGTCGAGGACGTCAGACCGTGCACCAGCAGGACGATGTTCTCGGTCGGTTCGCGACGAAATCGCAGCAGACTCAGGCCAAGGCCGTCCTCGGTGTCGAACGGGTGCGTCGAGATGTCGGCATCGCGCACACCGGCAAGTGTGAACAGCGGGACCCGACGTTCCATGATGTCACTCTGACGGACCAGTGAACGATTTTGCATCGTGGTAAACCACGACATCGCGTATCCGCGCCCGTCCTTCCCGCCCCCGTGCCAGGTCTGAACGAGGTAAGCACCAGGTGGCGACGGGTGGGAGGTCGTGACGGGGTGCCACGTCGGTGAATCGGCAAGGGGCGAATCGATACGGATCGAATCGGTACGGCCTGGAGGACGTCGAACCTCACCCGCCGTCGTGGTGGTCCAGATAGGGACCGAGGACACGGCCGAGTGCGCCTCGCGAGGGGATGCCCAACTTGGCGAACACGTGCGACAGGTGGGTTTCCACCGTGCGCAGGCTCAACGAGAACCGCTCGGCGATCTGCGCGTTGGTGTATCCCCCGATGACCAGCCTGGCCACCTGCAGCTCCCGCGACGACAGGCCGAAAGGCAGCTTCGGTCGCCTGCCCTGCGGGCTCGGCACCCGTTGACCGAGCCGTCGGCAGGCCGCGGCGGCCTGGGCCTGCAGCCCCTTCGCCCCGCACTCGGCGAACAGGTCGCGGCTCGTGGCCAGTTGGGCGAGGCCGGCGTCGGCCTGCCCAGCGGTGGCGAGACTCAGGCCCGCTCGCAGCCGGGCTCGCCCCTCCTCCAGCCGCAGGTTCGCGGTGGCGAGCACGTCGGCAGCTCGCAGCGCCAGCCGGGCCGACCGACCGGGATCGTCGCCGCTGAGCGTGTGTGCCCTGACCAGGTCGGCCAGTGCCACGTTGACCTTGTGCTCGGGATGCCGGATCCGCTCGGCCCGCTCGGCCAGGTCCGCATTCCGCCGTGAGGAACCCGGCGCGGCCTCGGCATGCGCGAGCGCCTCGAGGCAGATCAGCATCATCGTCTCGTCGCGCGCCCAGGTCTCGAACCCGTCGCAGGCAGCCTCCACCGCGGCCCGGCCGGCCTCGAGGTCACGGGAGTAGATGAGCACGAGTCCGCGGGCACAGCGGGCCAGGACCGACCACCACACGCGGCTGGTGGCGCAGAGTTGGCCCGCCTCGGTGCCGGCACGCAGTGCCGCGTGGTAGTCGCCAGCCCAACTGAGCACGAGGCACTGCGAGGTCAACGCCATGGTGAGCGTTTCACCGGAGTCGACGAGCCGTGCGATGTCGGTGGCTTCCTCGGCCAGCGCCATCGCCTCCGTCAGCCGGCCAAGGCGGCCGAACGCGAACGCCTTGGCGGCCAGCAGATAGGGCGTCACGTAGTTCTGCCCGGTCGCCCGCGCCATCTCTGTCGTGCGGTCGAGCCGGGCCAGCGCGGTGTCCAGCCGACCGGCCATCACCTCGGCCCAGCACAGCCAGGTCGTGACGTCCAGCCAGGGCGCGATGTCGGCGGTACTCGCGGCGTCCATCAGCCGTGCGGCCTCGTCAAGGTTGCGGAGCGCGGCGGGGACGTCGCCCGCGGAGTAGGCGGGCATCGGCCGCAGCGCCGCCGCCGCGAACTCGGTCGAACGATTCAGCGGCATGGTGGCCAGCTCATCAAGCACATCTATCGCCTCGGCGTTGTCGCCAGTCCCGAGATTCTCCACGGCCAGCCGCAGGTACAACGGAGCGGCCTCGCCGTCATGCGGATCGGGCAGTCGGCGGATCTCGTCGAGCAGGACCGCCTTGGCGGCTTCCGGGGAACCGACCATGCGTTCGGTGGTCGCGCACATCCTTGCCGCGGTCGCGCGGCGCGCCCTGTCCTCCTGCGGCAGCAGCGCGAGCACTTCCCTCGCGGTGTCCCGGCCTTCCCGGAGCTGACCGCTGAAAGCCTGCGCGCCGCACAGAAACGTCAGCAGATCCAGACGGGTGGGCAGCGTGGCGCGGGTGTCGGGAAGCAGCCGGACGGCGGCGCTGAGCCAACGCGCCGCGGTAGCCGGCGCGCTGGAGCCGACGGTGGCCGCCGCCTCGGCCAGCACCGCGACGGACGCCATGTCGCCGAAGCTTGCCGATCTGAGCACATGGTTGGCGAGCATCGGCGGCTGTGCGCCCTGCGAACGCAGGTACTCGGCCGCGCGTGCGTGTGTCGCGACCCGCCATCCGGCAAGGGTCGAGGCGTACGCCGCGTGCCGGACCAGCGGGTGCCGGAACCGGAACCGGTTGGCCTCCTGCCGCACCACGTCGCGGGCGATGAGTTCGTCCAGTGCCTTGAGGGTGTCGTCCTCGCTGATCGCCGCGGCCGCGGCGACCGCCGGCGCGGAGAACTCGTCGCCGACGACGGCGGCCGCCCGCGCGACCAGCTGCGCGGTCGGTGTCAGCCTGTTCAGCTCGGTGAGCAGCGCGGCCCGGACCGTGCTGGGCACGCCGTCGATGCGTGACTCCGTGAGCAGATCCGTTGGGGACGCCGCGTCCCACGGCGCCCGCCGCGGGGCGGGAACCTGGTCGGTGACCATCTTGGAGAGCGCTTCCAAGTAGAAGGGGTTTCCGCCGCTGGCCTGGTACAGCCAGTTCCGGTGAGTCCGGTTCACCCCGGGGCCGAGAAACTCGTCGGTCTGCTCCCTGGTCAGCGGCTCGACCTCGATTCGCACGCCACGCCCACCACCGGTGAGGGCCAGTGCGGCGGTCAGGCGCGAGGGCGCCTGGTCCGGGCGGTAGGCGACGGCGATCACGATCCGGGCGTGCGGTGGATGGCGCAGCAGGTGCTCGAGCAGTTCGATCGAGCTCTCCTCGGCCCAGTGCATGTCGTCGAGCACCAGCACCAGTCCGCCCGACTCGGCAAGGACTTCCAGCAGGGTGCGCACGGCGCGGTAGAGCTGGTAGCGCAGCGTCCCGATCTCCATCCGTTCCGCCTGGGTCGCCGCGGTCAGTCCGGCGAACACCGCCGCCAGCAGCCGGTGGTCCCGCTCGTCGAGCCGTCCGGTCAGCCGCCTGCCGAGCTGTTCGAGGTGGTCGTCCATGGCGTCGGCGACGACACCGAGCGGGGCGTCCCGCTCGAACTCCGACGCGCGTCCAAACAGGGCGACCATGTGCTTGTCACGCGCTACGGCGCCGACCTCGGTGAGCAGTCTCGTCTTGCCGACGCCGGGTTCACCGACGAGCTCGATGAGCTGGAAGGAGCCGCGGACGCACCGGTCAAGCGCCCGGTCCAGCGTGCGCATCGCGTCTGCCCGTCCGACCAGTGGTTGCCACGTCAGGTCTTCGCCGGCCGTGTCCGGGCGACTCCAGTGGCCGGTCACGACAACGTGAAAGGGGCGGTGATCATAGGGCACACCAGGCTAAGAATGCCAGTGCTAGCCCGTTCCGGGCAAGAGGTTTTGAATTCAACAAAGTGATTCCGGAGATTTCTTGGGAAGCACTACGAATTTCGCGCCGATATATTGGCGACCATGAGCGAGTTGGCCGGTGTCGGCCGGACCGCCTTATGGGTCGCGTTGGGGCGAGTCGTGGAGAGTGCGCGCGACGATCGATTGTTCGCCGACCCACTGGCCAGCCAGTTCATTGACGCCGCGGGAATCCGTACTCCCTCCGACGAGGTGCTCGCGGAGCTGATCGGGATCATGGGCGACTACGTCGCGATTCGCACCCGCTTCTTCGATGACTGCGCCATTCGGGCGTGCGAGGCGGGCTGCCGGCAGATCGTCGTGCTCGGCGCGGGACTGGACACGCGGGCATTCCGGCTCCCGTGGCCGGCCGGCGTCCGGCTCTTTGAGGTGGACCTGCCGGCGGTACTGGACTTCAAGGACACCGTGCTGGCCCGGGTGTACGCGACGCCGGGCTGTGCGAGGGCGACCGTGGCCGCGGACCTCAGCCAGGACTGGATCGACGCCCTCCGGCGCGCTGGTTTCCGCCCCGACCAGGCCACGGGATGGCTTGCCGAGGGTGTGCTGCCCTATCTAGAGGCCACCGACGCCCAGCACGTCGTCCAGAAGCTGCACTCGATGTCGGCTCGGGGCAGCCGGCTGGCTCTCGAGCACGACGACCCCGACGTGTTCGAGGCGCCGCTGATGCGCAGAATGTCCGAACTCCTCGGCTTCGATCTCGCCGCGCTGACCGCACGCGGGCGGCGGGTCGACCCGCGGGAGTGGCTTGCCGGCCGAGGGTGGCTGACGTCGTGCACCGATCCGGCCGAACAGGCCGCGGTCTACCGGCGTCCGGTGCCACCTGTTTTCGATCCCGCCGTGCCGGGCAGCGCCGCCGAACCGGGGCGCCGCCAGCGATACGTCCTCGGCTGTCTTCCCGGCGAGGTCAGCCCGCCAGGAAGCTGAGCCGCACGGTGCGGACCGGGTTGTCCACATTGGTGTCGACAAGGCAGACCGACTGCCAGGTACCCAGCGCGAGCCGGCCGTCGAGCACGGGAACCGTCGCGTAAGGCGGCAGCAGCGCCGGAAGCACGTGGTCACGTCCGTGGCCGGGCGAACCGTGCTGGTGTCGCCACCGGTCGTCCCGCGGTAGCAGTCGCCCGAGCGCGGTAAGCAGGTCATCGTCGCTGCCCGCACCGGTCTCGAGGATCGCGAGTCCGGCGGTGGCATGCGGCACCCACACGTGCAGCAGACCGTCGGCGCTGTCCAGCCGGGCGAGGAACCGCTCGCAGTCGGCGGTCAGGTCGTGAACGACTTCGGAGGAGCCGGTGTTGATCTGGATTTCCACGCTGTGCACGGCGCCACGGTAGGCCATTCGGCTGATATGAGGGGATAGGGACAGCGGCGCTCGGCCCGTTCGCACAAAATTCACCCTATTTGTCCACCCGATACGGTGTAGTGGTGTCGAATTTATATTCGCTGAGCGATCATCCGCCGGCCTCGCGGCGGGCTCGCGGCCTCACCTACCTGATTCGGGGGGTGGGCCTCGTCGGAGTCGCCGTGGTCGCCGGCCTGGTGTGGACGCTGATTCAGTCGAGGCCGGGCACACAGGCGGCGGTCACCGGAACCAGTCATGGTGACGCCGGGCACTACGCGTTCACTCGAGTAGGTGGGCCAGTGACTGATGGTGACTGTGTTGCGCATGCGTTCGGCGGCGCCCAGGAGTTCTTTCGCCACCACCCGTGCCAGCGGCTGACTCGGGCGCTGTACTCCACAACGCTGCCCAACGGACTGCAGGCGGTCAGCTCCGTCGCCGTCGTCGAGATGGCCAGTGGTGAGCTGGCGACGCGACTGCACGACCTCATCGCGACGGAAGGCACCGGCAACGTCAACGATCTGCTGAAGGACGGCGCCCGGATCGCCATCGGTGGGCTGTCGTCACAACAGTTGCAGCAGGGCGGGTACGCGTCGGAGGTGGGCGGCAACGCCACGACGATCGCGCTGTCGGTGTTCGTCGGCGGTCACCAGGACGACGCGCTGCTCAAACAGATCAGTGGTGAAGCGCTACAGGTGCGGGCCGGATAACCGACCTCACACGCCGCCGGGGAGGGCGGCGGCTGCCGGCCGCTGGCCGGCGAACAGACGCCAGCGGGTGCTCCGCACCGCGCAGTCGGTGAGCCAGTCAAGTCCGGCACGGCGCGCGGTCGCATCGATGGTGTGCTCGAGGACCGACCGCCACGCCGCCGCCGCGTCGGTCTCAGCGACTGTCAGTGCCGTCAGGGCGGAGGCCCGGTCGGTCACCGGCTGCGGGGTGAGGTATGCGGCCTCCGCCGGCCTTGGTTCGGCTCCTGCGTCCTTCAGCATCCGCGTGGCCTCGTCCCGCCGTGTGGTGTGCGTGCGCATACCGTCCTCGAGCGGCCCCGAGACCGTGTTCGGTAGGAAAGCGCTGACCAGCCCGTACACCCATACGGCCGCGTGTTCGGTTGCCAGCGCCCGCTGCAGGGCGTCGACGGTCTCCTGCGGCAGCGAGGTCGAGCGATGGTCGGCGGCACGCCGGTGTGATTCGGTCATGACAGCACCTCCTTCAGGCTGGCGCAGCCCGCGGCGACCGAGCCGACGAGGCCGGCGCGATAACTCGGGACGGTCAGCGCCACCTCGGCGGCCCGTTTCTGGGCGGCGTCAAGGGCGGCGACCAGTGTGGTCAGCACGGTCGCCTGGTCGTCGGGCACCGGCGGGGCCGAGCTCGGCGCCGCCGTGGTGGAAGGCGCGGTCTGTGTCGCCGTCCTGTCGATCTCTCTGCGCAGCGCGGCGGCCTGCTCGGCCCGGTTGGTCGCCACCGCGCCGGCCTGCGCGGCCAACGCCGGGAACCTGGCGACGGCCGCCCGTGCCACGGCGGCGTCGGACTCCGCGGCCCTGGCGAGCTCCTCGAGCGGATCGGGAAGTGACGGGCCCGGAGTGCATGCCGCGGCCAGCGGCAGCGCGGCCACGGCGACGAGTCCGCGCAGCAGGTCGCGTCGGTTGGGGGTAGGTGCCGGAGTCACGGTGCGTCATCCTGCCAGGGTGACTTCCTAACCGGACGCTCCGCATGCGTCCGGTTGGTCCATTCACGAGATACTCTTGGCGACCAGACCAGCCGTCGCGACGCCGATCGGCGTCGCGAGTGGGGAGGCGGCGCGGAACGCCATGCCATTCCGTGCCGAGAACAGGGGAGTGAGGACGTGTCCAGCGGCCAGCGCGGAGGGGGAGACGCGAGCGGAGCCCGCAAGGAGATCTCCGTGCGTCTCCTCCCGGTCGTCACCGACGCCGTGTCCGTGCTCGGCTTCGAGCTCGAGCAGCTCGACGTCCGCCAGGCGGGGCGACGGCTGCTGGTCAAGGCCGTTGTGGACGGCGAGCAGGGCGTCGGACTCGACGAGGTGGCCGACGTCAGCAGGGCCGTTTCCGTGGCGCTGGACGCCCACGACCACCTGCTCTGTGGCCCGTACACCCTCGAGGTCACCTCACCGGGGATCGACCGGCCGCTCACCGCGCCGAGGCACTGGCGGCGCGCCCGGTTCCGATTGGTCCGGGTCCGCCAGTCCGACGGTGCGGAGTTTGTCGGAAGAGTCGGTGGGGTCACCGACGAGATGGTTCAGTTGCTTGTCGACGGCAGACTGCGTGAGCTGCCCTATGGAATCGTCGAGCGGGCCGTGGTGGAAGTGGAGTTCCGGCCGCCACCGGTCGACGAGTTGGCACTGCTCGAGCACGGCGGTCAGGAGGAGCCCACGTGAACGTTGACATCGCCGCCCTTCGGGCGATCGAACGGGACAAGGACATCCCCTTCGACACCGTGCTCGAAGCCATTGAGACCGCGTTGCTGACCGCCTACAAGCACACCGAGGGCCACCAGGTACACGCCAAGGTCGACATCGATCGCAAGACCGGAGTGGTCCGGGTGATCGCACAGAACGTCGACAGCGATGGCCTGGTCGTCGAGGAATGGGACGACACTCCGGAGGGGTTCGGCAGGATCGCGGCCACCACCGCACGCCAGGTCATCCTCCAGCGGCTGCGCGACGCCGAGCACGAACGTACCTTCGGCGAGTTCTCCGCCAAGGAGGGCGAGATCGTCGCCGGCGTCGTGCAACGCGACGCACGCGCCAACTCCCGGGGCATGGTCGTCGTCGGCATCGGGGACACCGAGGGCATGCTGCCGCTGGCCGAGCAGGTGTCCGGCGAGCGCTACGAGCACGGCGCCCGGATCAAGTGCTACGTGGTCGGCGTGTCGCGGGGCGTGCGAGGGCCCCAGATCACGTTGTCGCGCACACACCCGAACCTGGTTCGTCGGCTGTTCGCCCTTGAGGTGCCCGAGATAGCCGACGGCACCGTGGAGATACCGGCGGTGGCCAGGGAGGCCGGCCACCGGTCCAAGATCGCCGTGCGGTCGACGGTGCCCGGGGTCAACGCCAAGGGCGCCTGCATCGGACCGATGGGTGCCAGGGTGCGCAACGTGATGAGCGAACTGGCCGGGGAGAAGATCGACATCATCGACTTCTCCGAGGATCCGGCCACCTTCGTCGGGAATGCACTGTCCCCAGCCAAGGTTGTGTCGGTACGTGTACTCGACGAGCGCGCCAAGACGGCGAGAGTCGTCGTCCCCGACTTCCAGCTGTCGCTCGCGATCGGCAAGGAAGGGCAAAACGCCAGGCTGGCGGCCAGGCTCACGGGATGGCGGATCGACATCCGCAGCGACGCGGAGACGTCGGCCGGCGGCGCCGCCTCCACCGTGGCGACATCCGGTTCGGCAGAGTGAGCTCGAGGAGATAGAATCTTTGGTGGTCCATCGTCAGGAACCAGCGGTACATCACGCCACCGGCCCGGTCCGGACCTGTGTTGGCTGCCGTGTGAAGACGATGGACTCCGAATTGCTTCGTGTGGTGGTCGAGGACGGCGTGCTCGTCCCCGACGCCGCACGCAGGCGGCTGGGGCGAGGTGCGTGGGTGCATCCCGATTCCCACTGCCTGCGTGCCGCCGAGCGGCGCCGAGCGTTCCCGAAGGCGTTCCGCCTACGTGGGCCGCTGGATGCCACGGGCGTCGCCGAGTATCTCGGACGCGTCGAAGAGCGTGGTGATTCGGCGCGGCACGAGGTCGGACGCGGGGAGTACGACACCGGGGGAGTCACCTCCGGTGGTTGAGGAAGAGGAAGCAGGTCGACCAGTCATGAGTCAGCCGTGAAGCTGAAGACATGATCGCGCGACGGTAGGACGAGGTTGAGCGGGACTTGCCGCCCGGCCTCATCTGGATGAGGAGAGCAGTGGCAGGCAAGGCCCGGGTACACGAGCTCGCGAAGGAGCTCGGCGTCACCAGCAAGGAAGTTCTCAGCAAACTCGCCGAGCAGGGCGAATATGTGAAATCCGCGTCCTCGACGGTGGAGGCCCCCGTGGCCCGCCGGCTCAGGGACGCCTACGAGAGTGCGTCAGCGCGCTCCGACGCCAAGTCCGCCAGGCCGCAGGTCAAGCAGGACGCGCCGGCGGCGCAGACGGCCGCGCCCGCTCCTGGTGCCGCCAAGCCGGCGGCCTCGGCGCAGCGCCCGTCAACGCCGGGCCCGCGCCCAGGACCGCGGCCCGGCCCGAAAGCGCCTGCCCAGCAGGAGACTCCCGTCGCAGCGTCGGCGCCTCCGGCGGCTGAGCCGGCGGCCACCGAGCAGAACCCGTCGGCCCGTCCCGCCCCCAAGCCGGGTCCGGCCGCGAAGTCGGGATCGTCGGTGGCCGGCGCCCGCCCCGCCCAACGCCAGGGGCCGGACTCACAAGTCGTGCCTCCCAAGCAGCAGGGCCCGAAGCCAGGGCCGCGAGCGCCACGCCCGGGCAACAACCCGTTCGGTGTCGGCTCCAACGCGCCGGCCGCGCGTCCGACTCCGCCGCGTCCCGGACCGGGTGTCGGCGGTGAACGCCCGAGTCGGCCCACTGACGGCCGCCCAGACCGCGGGCAACGCGGCGACCAGTCGACCGCGGACCGCGGACCACGCCCCACGCCGGGCAACGTTTCACCGAGGCCCAATCCCGGCATGATGCCGCCACGGCCTCCCCGGTCGGGCGGCCCCGGTGCCGGCCGCGGGGGCCCCGGCGGCGGCCGTCCCGGCGGTCCCGGCGGTGGCGGTGGTGGCTTCCGTGGTGGTCCCGGCGGCGACCGCGGCGGCCCTGGCGGTGGCGGTGGCGGTTTCCGCGGCGGTGCCGGCGGCGGCGGTGGCGGTGGCGGTTTCCGCGGCGGCCCCGGCGGCGGCGGTGGCGGCGGTGCGCCGGCTGGTGGTGGCGGTGGCTTCCGTGGTGGCGGTGGCCGTCCCGGTGGCCGCGGCGGCGCCGCCGGTGCGTTCGGTCGTCCCGGTGGGCCGGCTCGCCGTGGCCGCAAGTCCAAGCGGCAGAAGCGGCAAGAGTTCGACAACATGCAGGCGCCGAGCGTCGGTGGAGTCCGGCTGCCCAAGGGCAACGGTGAGACCATCCGGTTGCCACGCGGCGGTTCGCTGAGTGACTTCGCCGAGAAGATCGGCGCGAACCCGGCGGCGTTGGTGCAGGTGCTGTTCCATCTCGGTGAGATGGTCACCGCGACCCAGTCGGTCTCCGATGAGATCCTCGAGCTGCTCGGCTCGGAGATGAACTACAAGGTCAACGTGGTCAGCCCCGAGGAGGAGGACCGCGAGCTGCTGGAGACCTTCGACATCACCTACGGGGAGAACGCGGGCGGCGAGGACGACCTCGTGGTCCGTCCGCCGGTGGTGACCGTCATGGGGCACGTCGACCACGGCAAGACCCGGCTGCTCGACACCATCCGCAAGGCCAACGTGCACGAGGGGGAGGCCGGCGGCATCACCCAGCACATCGGTGCCTACCAGGTGGAAACCAAGCTCGAGGGCATCGACCGGCTGATCACCTTCATCGACACCCCGGGTCACGAGGCGTTCACCGCCATGCGGGCCCGCGGCGCGAACTCGACGGACATCGCGGTGATCGTCGTCGCCGCCGACGACGGCGTGATGCCGCAGACCGTCGAGGCGATCAACCACGCCCAGGCCGCTGGCGCCCCGATCGTGGTGGCCGTCAACAAGATCGACAAGGAGGGTGCGAACCCGCAGAAGATCCGCCAGCAGCTCACCGAGTACAACCTGGTCGCCGAGGAGTACGGCGGCGACACGATGTTCGTGGACATCTCGGCCAAGCAGGGCGTGAACATCGACGGGCTGCTCGAGGCGATTCTGCTGACCGCGGACGCCGCGCTCGACCTGAGGGCCAATCCGAGCATGGAGGCACAGGGCGTGGCGATCGAGGCGCACCTCGACCGTGGCCGCGGCCCGGTCGCCACCGTGCTGGTGCAGCGGGGAACACTCCGGGTCGGCGACTCCATCGTGGCCGGCGACGCCTACGGCCGGGTCCGCAGGATGGTCGACGAGCACAACGAGGACGTCACCGAGGCCTACCCGTCACGTCCCGTGCAGGTCATCGGTCTGACCTCGGTGCCGGGTGCCGGCGACACCTTCCTCGTCGTGGACGAGGACCGGGTCGCACGGCAGATCGCCGAACGCCGCCAGGCCCGTACCCGCAACGCGCTCAACGCTTCCCGGCGCAAGCGGGTCAGCCTGGAAGACCTCGACGAGGCGCTGAAAGAGACCAGCCAGCTCAACCTGATCATCAAGGGCGACAACTCGGGTACCGTCGAGGCGCTCGAGGCGGCCCTGCTGAAGATCGAGGTCGGCGGCGATGTGCAGCTGCACGTCGTGCACCGCGGCGTGGGTGGCGTCACCGAGAGCGACATCAACCTGGCGACGGCGGAGAACACCATCGTGCTCGGCTTCAACGTCCGCGCGGAGGGCAGGGCCACCGAGCTGGCCAGCCGCGAGGGCGTCGAGGTCCGCTACTACACGGTGATCTACCAGGCGATCGACGAGATCGAGCAAGCGCTCAAGGGCATGCTCAAGCCGGAGTACGAGGAGGTGCAGCTCGGCCGGGCCGAGGTGCGCGACGTCTTCAAGTCCTCCAAGGTCGGCACGATCGCCGGTTGCCTCGTGACGTCAGGGGAACTCAAGCGCAACTCCAAGGTGCGCCTGATCCGCGACAACGTCGTGGTGCAGGAGAGCCTGACCCTGACCTCGCTGCGCCGCTTCAAGGACGACGTGACCGAGGTCCGGGAGGGCTTCGAATGCGGCCTCACCCTCGGCAGCTACGGCGACGTCCGCGTCGACGACGTGGTCGAGGCCTATGAGATGCGCGAGAAGCCGAGGAACTGATCGACCGACCGCCGGGTCCTGGACATCGCGCCGGGGCCCGGCGGGCCAACCCAGGGATACCCGTGTTCGTCGGAGCGTTGGAACTGGACGTCATGCTCGGGGACGTCCGTTCGCTCAAGCAGAAACGGTCGGTTCTCCGGCCACTGCTCGCCGAGATTCGGCGCCGGCACGAGGTCGCGGTGGCCGAAGCTGGTCATCTCGACCTGCACCGCCGCGCCCTCATCGGGGTCGCGGCGGTGGCCGCGGACTCCGATCGTGTTCGGGCGGTGCTCGACACGTGTGAGCGCCTGGTGGCCGCGCGCCCCGAGGTGGAACTGCTCTCCGCCCGGCAACGGCTACTCGGCCCCGAGGACTGAGACAACCCGAAGACCTGAGAGAGGGAGCCCGCCGTGGCCGACCAGGCCCGCGCCCGCCGGCTCGCCAAGCGGATCGCGCAGATCGTCGCGTTCGCGCTGGAGCACGAGGTGAAGGATCCGAGACTGACCAAGGTGACGGTCACCGACGCCAGGGTCACCCCCGACCTGCACGACGCCACGGTGTTCTACACCGTCCTCGGCGACGACCTGTCGGCCTCGCCGGACCACGCCGGCGTCGCCGCGGCGCTCGCCAGCGCCACCGGTGTGCTGCGCACCAAGGTGGGGCAGCAGACCGGTGTCCGGTTCACCCCGACACTGACATTCGTCCCCGACACGGTGCCGGCCGACGCGGCTCGCATCGACGAACTGCTCGCGAGGGCTCGTACCGCGGACGCCGAGGTGGCCAGGTTGGCGTCTACCGCGGAGCCGGCCGGTGAGGCCGACCCTTACCGGGCGCCGCGCGAGGAGACGGATGACCAGTGATCCGCTGACTGTCAGCGCTGCCTTGTAGCGTGCCTGGCGACATCGACATCAGTCGTGCCGACGGGAGGTGGCCATGGCGGTGGATCAGGCGGAACGGGTGTCCGCGCGACGAGTGTTCGCGCTGGCCATGCCCGCGCTGGGAGTGCTCGCCGCCGAGCCGCTCTATGTCCTCGTCGACACGGCGGTCGTCGGCCATCGTGGCGCACTGGCGCTGGCGGGTCTCGCGCTCGGCGGGCTGATGCTGACGGTGGTGTCCACCGGGCTGACGTTCCTGTCCTACGGCACGACCGCGCGCACGGCCCGACTGTACGGAAGCGGCCGCCGGATCGACGCGGTGGCCGAGGGAGCGCAGGCCACGTGGCTGGCGTTCGCGCTCGGGTTGGTGGTGCTCGTCGCCGGGCAGTGCCTCGCCGAACCCGTGGCCAGGCTGCTCGCCGGTGATACGGCCGTGTCGGCCGCGGCGGTCGGCTGGTTGCGGATCGCGCTGTTCGGCGCCCCGTTCATCCTGGTGTCGATGGCCGGCAACGGCTGGATGCGGGGCGTGCAGGACGCCCGTCGACCGCTCTACTACGTGACGCTCGGCAACGGCCTGTCCGCCGCGCTCCTGCCGCCGCTGGTGCACGGCGCCGGTGCGTTCGGCGGCTGGGGCCTCGCCGGCTCCGCGGTGGCCAACGTGGTCGCACAGACCGTGTCGGCCGGTCTGTTCCTGCGTGCGCTCCTACGCGAACGGGCACCGTTGCGGCCGAGAGCCGGGGCGATCAGAGCGCAGGTGCGGTTGGGGCGCGACCTCGTGGTCCGGACGCTGGCCTTTCAGGCGTGTTTCACCTCGGCGCTCGCGGTCGCCTCCCGAACGTCCACCGATACGGTCGGGGCACACCAGGTGGTACTGCAGCTGTGGAACCTGCTGTCCCTGGTGCTCGATTCCCTCGCGATCGCCGCGCAGTCGCTGATCGGTGCCGCGCTCGGCGCGGGCCGGGACGATCAGGCGCGCGCCCTGGCCTGGAGGGTGGCCGGCTACGGGCTGGTGTTCGGAGTGGGGCTCGGGCTGGCGTTCGCGTCCCTGTCCGGGATCCTGCCGACGGTGTTCACCACGGCGCCGGGAGTGCTCGCGGAGATTCCGCACGCATGGTGGTTCTTCGTTGTCCTGCAACCAGTCGCCGGTGTGGTGTTCGCTCTGGACGGGGTGCTGCTCGGCGCCGGGGACGCCCGTTTCCTGCGCACCGCGACCCTTGCCGCGGCGGTGCTCGGCTTCCTACCGCTGGTGTGGCTGTCGCTGATCCTGCACTGGGGACTGGCGGGTATCTGGCTCGGGTTGTCGGCGTTCATGTTGCTGCGCCTCGCGGCTGGGCTGCTCAGGGCCAGGTCGGGGCGGTGGGCGGTGCCGTGAGGCCGTGCGGGCGCAGGCACAGGGTTGCGGCAGAATGGGTCTTCGTGCCACCACCGCCTCGGCCCCACGGTTCCCCCGGCAGACAGCAGACCGGCAAACACTGGGCCGGCAAGCAGCGAACGCTGGGCAGTACCACCAATGCCGGGCTCATCGTTGTGGACAAGCCGGCCGGCCTCACCTCGCACGACGTGGTCGCCAGAGTGCGCGGAATCCTCGGGACCCGCAGAGTCGGCCACGCCGGCACGTTGGACCCGATGGCCACCGGCGTGCTGGTCCTCGGTGTCGAGCGGGCTACCAAGCTGCTCGGTCACCTCGCCCTGGACAGCAAGGCTTATCTCGCCACGATCCGGCTCGGCGCGGCTACCACGACCGACGACGCACAGGGCGACGTCGTGTTCCAGTCGGACGCCTCCGCCGTCGAGGCCGACGCGGTGCGGGCCGAGATCGCCGCCCTGACCGGTCCGATCCAGCAGGTACCGAGCTCGGTTAGCGCGGTCAAGGTCGACGGCAGGAGAGCCTACGCGAGGGTGCGGGCCGGCGAGGAAGTCGAACTGGCGGCGAGGCCGGTCGTCGTGCACCGGTTCGACCTGCTCATGCTGCGCCGGGGCGACCAGGTCACCGAACTCGACGTCATGGTGGAGTGCTCCTCGGGCACCTACGTGCGCGCCCTCGCCCGAGATCTTGGGCGGGCACTGGGAGTCGGCGGCCACCTCGGCGCGCTGCGCCGAACCAGGGTCGGCCCGTTCGATCTGCGCACCGCCCGCACTCTCGAGCGCCTCGAAGAGGAGCCATCAGTGTCGATCGGCCTCGGTGACGCTGTCAGCGCGGCCTTTCCGCGGCACGACGTCGACCTGCCCTCGGCCGTCGCGCTGTCGCACGGCCGCCGCATCCCGGCGGCCGGCATTGACCGAACCTACGGGGTGTTCGGCCCCGACGGGCGCGTGCTCGCGCTCGCGGCCGACAAGGGCGGTGTGGTCAAACCCCACGTGATGCTCGCGGTTGACTGACTCCGGTGCTTCCGGTGCCGCGACGGCCCACCGGCGGGTCACCGGCACAGTAGGCTCGGTCCGTGCAGCGCTGGCGTGGACTCGAACACCTGCCGAGCGGATGGGGCCGCTGCGTGGTCACCATCGGCGTCTTCGACGGGGTGCACCGCGGGCATCAGCAGCTGATCGGCCACGCCGTGCGGCTGGCCTCCCACCATCGGCTGCCGTGTGTGCTCATGACCTTCGATCCGCATCCTGCCGAGGTTGTCCGCCCGGGAAGCCACCCTGCCCAGCTCACGACCCTGCGGCGCAGGGCGGAGCTGGTCGAGGAGCTGGGGGTCGACGTCTTCTGTGTGCTGCCGTTCACGCTGGAGACGTCCCGGCTGCCCGCCGACGAGTTCGTGCACGAGATCCTGGTGGACAAGCTGCACGCCTCGGCCGTGGTGGTCGGCGAGAACTTCACGTTCGGCCACCGTGCCGCGGGCACGGTGGAGTTGCTGCGCACCCTCGGCGACCGGTTCGGGTTCGTCACCCAGCGCGCGAGCCTGCTCGGCGACGGCGCTGGCGGCGGGTCGGCGACGGATGGCTTCGGCAAGGTGGTCTACTCCTCGACCTACATCAGGGCCTGCATCGACGCCGGCGACGTCGCCGCCGCGGCCGAGGCGCTGGCCCGTCCGCACCGGTTGGAGGGCATCGTCGTCCGTGGTGACGGCAGGGGCCGCGACCTCGGTTTCCCCACGGCCAACCTGGCCACGACGAAGTTCGCCGCGGTACCGGCCGATGGGGTGTACGCCTGCCGTTTCATCCGCAGAATCGACGGGGTGGACCGGTCGCTGCCGGCCGCGGTGTCGGTGGGCACCAATCCCACGTTCTCCGGACGCGAGCGTCGGGTGGAGGCATTCGTGCTCGACGTGGATGAGGACCTCTACGGCCAGCGAGTCGCGTTGGACTTCGTTGCCAGGCTGCGTGGCATGGAGAAGTTCGACTCCAGCGAGGCGCTGGTCGAGCGGATGCGGCTGGATGTCGAGCAGACCAGGGCGCTGCTGGCCTGAGCTCGTCCGCGATCGGCGGAGTCGGCCGGCCCGGTGGGCAGGTAAGCTGTCGTGTCGGTGCGAATGCAAACGGTGGTCGAGTTCCACGGGGCCGCCGGCGCGGAGATGGCAGGATGCCAGCCAGGGCGCGGACTGTCCGGACGGCCCGTCACGGGGGGAGCGACGGTGGAGGACCACAGGATCGTTCAGCGCAATGTCGCGTTGCAGCGAGAATGGTACGGAGAGCCGCTTGGCGACCGGGTCCGTCGGCTGGTCGTCGCCTTCGACGTCTCCCAGGCGTACCTCGCCGACGTGCTGGGAATCAGCGCCCCGATGCTCAGTCAGGTGATGAGCGGGCGTCGTGCCAAGATCGGGAATCCGGCGGTGCTCGCCCGCCTGATCATGCTGGAGCGCAAGATCCTCACGCCCGGTGTCGCCAGCGGTGACCGCGCGGCGATGCAGCAGGCGCTCGACGACGTCCGCGAGTCCCGGCCGGCGGTGGACCGCGACGTGCTCCCGGTGCACGACACCAGGGCCGACGTGGCGGCGGTGATCGCGCTACGCAGGGTCGCCCGCAGTGAGGATCTCCTGTCCGCCGCGGACACGCTGAACGGCCGCCATCTCTGGCTGGCCGATCTGCTCCGCCGCGCGTCGTTTCCCCAGCAGTGAGGGCGGCCCGGGGTGATGGCACGGCTGTTCACGGCCCTGTTCCCCACCGACGAGGCCCGTTCCCATCAGGCCGGCAAGCTGGCCAGAGTGGGCGGCCACGAGTGGAGTCCGTGTGACACGTGGCACATCACACTGTGTTTCCACGGTGATGACGACGACCCGGCTACCCGATTGGCCTGGCTGCGGGAGCGGGCCGCCGAGCTGCGGCCGATCCGGCTGAGACTGGCGTCGGCGGGCGCCTTCCCCGGGGTGCTCTGGATCGGCGTCGAGTCCGACAGCGCGCTCACCGAGGCCGCCGAGGCCGTCCGGGGGCACACCGACGACCACGTGGAGCGGCACGGCTTCAAGCCGCACCTGACCGTCGCCCGCTCGCGTCGCGAACCGCTCGACGCCACGCCTCTCATGGACTACAAAGGACCGTGGTGGACGTCGCGTGAGCTGGTGCTCGTCAGGAGCGAGCGGACCCAGGATGGGTACCGCCATTCGCCGCTCGACGTGGTGCTGCTTCGCGGCCCGGAGTGAACACCTGCTAACCTCGGTGTCCGGGTCCGGCTGCGGTCCGTGGCGGCCGGTACCGACATCCCTCCCCGAGAGGGCAACACGGGACGACCGCAACAGGAATGAGAGCGAACACAGTGGCACTGTCCACCGAGCAGAAGAAGACGATCCTCGCGGAGTACGGCCTCAAGGACGGAGACACCGGATCCGCTGAGGCGCAGGTCGCTCTGCTGAGCAAGCGGATCAGCAGCCTGACGGACCACCTGAAGGTCCACAAGCACGACCACCACTCACGTCGCGGGCTGTTGCTGATGGTCGGCCGCCGCCGCCGGCTGCTGAACTATCTGACCAAGACCGACATCGAGCGCTACCGTTCGCTGATCCAGCGACTCGGTCTGCGCAGGTGAACGACGGGGGAGTGGCCACAAGGCCGCTCCCCTTTCCACTGCCGACGGCGGTGGGGACACGAACGACCAGAGCGAGCCGGGGCGCGTCGCGCGCGGCGGAGTGAGCGCGCCGGTCCTCGGTAGTGGTTTCCGGGAGTATCCCGGGGACTTCGATCGAAGACCGGCCTCGTCGCCGGGCGCGCCGGCGGGCTCGCACGACGAGGAGAACCACATGAGTGATTTCGACATCCACGAGACGACCGCTGTGATCGACAACGGCCGGTTCGGCTCCCGCACCATCCGGTTCGAGACCGGCAGGCTGGCCAGGCAGGCCGCCGGCAGCGTCGTGGCCTATCTCGACGACGAGACGATGCTGCTGTCCGCGACGACGGCGTCCAAGCATCCCAAGGACCACTTCGACTTCTTCCCGCTGACCGTCGACGTCGAGGAGCGGATGTACTCGGTCGGCCGCATTCCGGGCGCCTTCTTCCGCAGGGAGGGTCGCCCCTCGACCGACGCCATCCTGACCTGCCGGCTGATCGACCGTCCGCTGCGTCCGTCCTTCGTCGACGGCCTGCGCAACGAGATCCAGGTCGTCATCACCGTGCAGAGCCTCAACCCGCAGGACCTGTACGACGTGGTGGCCATCAATGCCGCCTCGGCCTCCACCCAGCTGGCCGGTCTGCCGTTCTCCGGCCCGGTCGGCGGCGTGCGCGTCGCCCTGATCGAGGGACAGTGGGTGGCATTCCCGACCTACGAGCAGCTGGAGAAGGCCGCGTTCGACATGGTCGTCGCCGGACGTATCGTCGACGGGCCCGGTGGCGACAGTGATGTCGCGATCATGATGGTCGAAGCCGAGGCCACCGAGAACGTCATCGACCTGGTGGCCGACGGGGCGCAGGCGCCGACCGAGCAGGTCGTCGCCGACGGTCTCGAGGCGGCGAAGCCGTTCATCCGTGTGCTGTGCACGGCCCAGCGCCAGCTTGCCGATCTCGCCGCCAAGCCGACCGCCGAGTTCCCGCTGTATCCGGCCTACCGTGACGACGTGATGGACGCGGTGGCCGCGGCCGCCGCCGACGACCTGGCGCAGGCGTTGACCATCGCTGGCAAGCAGGAGCGCGAGGCCCGGCTCGACGAGGTCAAGAAGCTGACCCTGGAGAAGGTCGGCATCGGCGAGGGCGAACCGTTCGAGGGACGCGACAAGGAGGTCGGTGCCGCGTTCCGTGCGCTGACCAAGAAACTGGTCCGCCAGCGCGTGCTGCGGGACAAGATCCGTATCGACGGGCGCGGGCTGACCGACATCCGACAGCTGGCCGCCGAGGTGGCCCTGATCCCACGGGCCCACGGCTCGGCGCTCTTCGAACGCGGTGAGACCCAGATCCTCGGTGTTACCACACTCAACATGCTCCGCATGGAGCAGCAAATCGACTCGCTCTCACCGGAGACGCACAAGCGGTACCTGCACCACTACAACTTCCCGCCCTTCTCCACCGGCGAGACCGGCAGGGTGGGTGCTCCCAAGCGCCGCGAGATCGGCCACGGCGCGCTTGCCGAGCGTGCGCTGATCCCGGTGCTGCCCAAGCGGGACGAGTTCCCCTACGCCATCCGCCAGGTCTCGGAGGCACTCGGGTCCAACGGCTCGACCTCGATGGGGTCGGTGTGCGCGTCGACCATGTCCCTGCTCAACGCCGGTGTGCCGCTGAAGGCCCCGGTCGCCGGCATCGCCATGGGGCTTGTCTCCGACGTCGTGGACACCGGGGACGGTCCGCGCACCGAGTACGTCGCGCTGACCGACATCCTCGGTGCCGAGGACGCCTTCGGTGACATGGACTTCAAGGTGGCGGGTACCAAGGAGTTCGTGACCGCGCTCCAGCTGGACACCAAGCTGGACGGTATCCCGTCCGAGGTGCTCGCCAAGGCTCTCGGCCAGGCCCGTGACGCCCGGCTGACCATTCTCGACGTCCTGCAGGAGGCCATCGACCGTCCGGACGAGATGAGTCCGTACGCGCCACGCGTGACCGCGGTGACCATTCCGGTCGACAAGATCGGTGAGGTGATCGGCCCGAAGGGCAAGATGATCAACTCGATCACCGAGGAGACCGGCGCGGACATCTCCATCGAGGACGACGGCACGATCTACGTCGGTGCCGCGGACGGCCCGTCCGCCCAGGCGGCCATCGACAAGATCAACGCTATCGCCAACCCGCAGCTGCCCAAGGTGGGTGAGCGTTTCCTCGGCACCGTCGTGAAGACCGCGGTGTTCGGCGCCTTCGTCTCGCTGCTGCCCGGCCGAGACGGCCTTGTGCACATCTCCAAGCTGGGCAACGGCAAGCGCATCGGCAAGGTCGAGGACGTGGTCAAGGTCGGGGACAAGCTGCGGGTGGAGATCGCCGACATCGACTCCCGCGGCAAGATCAGCCTGGTGCTCGTCGCCGAGGACGAGGCCGCCGAGGCCGCCAAACCCGCTGCCGTCGAGGAGCCCGCCGCACGGTGAGTAGTGCCCGCAACGTCGTGACAGCCGCTGGTGCGCGTCACACCAGCGGCCGTCCGCATGGACAAGGAGACCGGCCCGTCGCCGCGGCCCGTTCCGGACAACCGGGTTACCTGCAGCCAACCGGCAGCACCCGCACCCTGGAGCGCGGCCTCGACGGCGGTTCGGTTCGCCGCAGCGTCTTGCCGGGTGGGCTTCGGGTGGTCACCGAACGCATTCCCGGAGTCCGGTCGGCGTCGGTCGGTATCTGGGTCAGCGTCGGATCCCGTGACGAACAGCCCGCTGTCGCCGGTGCGGCGCACTATCTGGAACACCTGCTGTTCAAGGGAACCGTGCGGCGCAGTTCCATCGGCATCTCCGAGGAGATCGACGCGGTTGGCGGCGAGCTGAACGCGTTCACCGCCAAGGAACACACGTGTTTCTACGCCCACGTGCTCGATGACGATCTCCCGCTCGCGGTGGACCTGGTCAGCGACGTGGTGTTCAACGCGGTGTGCGCCGAGCGGGACATGGAGACGGAGCGGAGCGTCGTCCTCGAAGAGATCGCGATGCGCGGCGACGACCCGGAGGACCTGCTGCAGGAGGCGTTCTGTGAGGCGTTGCTGGGCAGTCACCCGCTCGGCCGGTCGGTGCTCGGCACCGAACAGTCCATCACCGCGATGACACGCGGCGCGCTGTACGGCTTCTACCGCCGTCGCTACGTGCTGCCCAAGATGGTGCTCGCGGTCGCGGGCAACGTGGAGCACTCGGCCGTGCTCCGGCTCGCCCGCAAGGCTCTCGGGGACAGGCTGGCCGGCGACAGCGCGCCGGCTGCGCCGCGGGCCGGCAAGATCAGGGTTCCTCGCGGACCAGGGCTTGTGCTGCACACCGACGACACCGAGCAGGCGCACCTGATGCTCGGGGTCCGTGCCCTTGACCGGCACGACGACCGCCGGTTCACCCTCGGCGTGCTCAACGCGGCCCTCGGCGGCGGCATGAGTTCCCGGCTGTTCCAGGAGGTTCGCGAGCAGCGCGGGCTGGCCTACCAGGTGTACTCGTCGGTGGCTTCCTACGCGGACACGGGCAGCCTGTGCTTCTACGCGGGCTGCCAGCCCGACCGGCTCGGCGAGGTGGCCGGTGTGATCCGTGATGTGCTGGCGAAGGTGGCGGCGGAGGGGCTGTCGGCGGCCGAGGTGGCCAGGGGCAAGGGCCAGCTGCGTGGCGGGCTGGTGCTCGGCCTCGAGGACACCAGTTCGCGGATGTCGCGGATCGGCAAGAGCGAGCTGAACTACGCCGATCATCTGACCGTGGAGCAGACCCTGGGATGCGTCGAGGCGGTGACGGAAGAGGACGTGGCCACACTGGCGCGGCAGCTGCTCCGCCGACCCATGGCTGTGTCGGTCGTCGGTCCCTACGGTCATCGCGACGACCTGCCGGCGGCAGTCCACGAGATGATCGGATGACTGTGCGAGCCGACGCAGCTGTCGACCGCGATGTCGGCGCCGAACCCCTGAGAGTGGCCGTGGTCGGTGCGCGAGGGCGGATGGGAGCCGAGGTCTGCACGGCGGTACGGGCCGCGGCCGACATGGACCTCGTCGCCATGGTCGACGAGGGTGATCGGCTGTCAGGCATCTCCGATGAGCGAGCCGAGGTCGTTGTCGACTTCACCCATCCCGATGTGGTGATGGACACCCTCCGGTTCTGCGTGGACCAGGCAATCCACTGCGTGGTCGGCACCACCGGGTTTACCGAGGAGCGGTTGGAGACCCTGCGCGGCTGGCTGGCCAGCGCACCCGGCCTCGGCATGGTCGTCGCCCCGAACTTCGCCATCGGCGCCGTGCTGTCGATGAGGTTCGCCCGGCTCGCCGCGAAGTACTACGAGTCCGTCGAGGTCATCGAACTGCACCATGCCGGAAAGGTCGACGCCCCGTCCGGTACGGCCGTACGCACGGCCGAGCTGATCGCCGCCGCACGGCGGGAGGCCGGCATGCCTGTCGCCCCGGACGCGACAAGCCACGAGCTCACCGGTGCACGGGGTGCGCTTGTCGACGGGGTGCGGGTGCACTCGGTGCGGCTGGCCGGGCTGCTGGCACACCAGGAGGTGCTGCTCGGCGGGCACGGCGAAATCCTGACCATCAGGCATGACTCCATGGACCGGTCCTCGTTCATGCCCGGGGTGCTTACCGCCATCCGCGGCCTCGCCAGCCTCCCCACCGGCCTCACCGTCGGCCTGGAATCCCTACTCGGCATCTAACCGCCCGCCCAGCCGGCCCGGAACATGCTCAGCGGGCCACTCATCGTGACCTGGCATGCTCGGTGGCCCTCCCTTCGGGCACACGGAGCTGCCTGCGGGTACCGTCGGAGCATGTGCCGGAGCATCAAGACCCTGCGGGCCCCTTACACCGACCACGTAACCGACCAGGACGTGCACGCCGCCGCGCTGCAGTACGTCTGCAAGATCAGCGGCTTCCGGGCCCCG
>JAFAZC010000115.1 GCA_019239965.1 Kutzneria sp.
GGACGCCGCTTGGCGAGACCGACCGCGATAGGGATGAGCAGAGTGAACGCCGGCACCATCAGCCTGGCCTTGGAGTTCATCAGGCCGTTCGAGCCGAGATCCATCGCGAGCACACCGATCGAGTAGCCGGTCAGCGGCCATTCGACGCGGCGGCGGAGGCAGACGAGGACCAGCGCGATCGCGAGCACGACAAGGCCGACGGTGATGACCTCCAGCACCGACCTGCCCGAGGCGAGCGCATCGAGGGCGAACCTCAGCGTCGCACGGCCACCGTCGAACTCCGAGTCCCAACCGCTGCGCTGCACCGCGAACCAGCCGTCCACGCGGCCCGTCCGCGCCGCGACCCAAGCCAGGTATCCGACGAGGCCGGCGGGGGCCAGGACACCGCCGACCAGCGGCCGCCACCCGTCCCGCCGCCTCGCCACCGCGAGGGCGGCGGCGAGCACGACGACAACCACCAGGGCGGCGGCCGTGGGCCGGACCAGCCCCGCGGCCGCGCAACACGACCCGGCGAGCAGCCATCTCCGCTCGAGCACGCCCAGCAGCGCCCACGCGGCGAACGCGCAGAACAGCGCCTCCGAGTACGTCATGGACAGAGTGATGGCCATCGGCGAGGCGGCGAACAGTGCGACAAGAAGCAGGCCTGCCCGTCGCGAACCGCCGGCGACCCGCGTGCCCATTCGCAGCAGTCCATAGGCGCAGACCACTCCGGACAGTGTCGTCACGACGAAAGCCGCACTGATCAGGTCCAGACCTGGTATCGCCGAGAACAGGCGCACCAGAGTGGGATAACCGGGGAAGAACGCGAGCAGGTTGTCCTGGTCATGACGGCCGTGGGCGTCGACAAGGTCCGTCGCGACCGAGGAGTAGCCGTTCGCGGTGATACCGAGGAACCAGTGCCCGTCCCACGATGTGAGCACCGAGCTGATGGTCCGGTGGTTGCGGGCGGCCATCCAGGCCAGCAGGACAAGGCCCACGCCTCGCGCACCGAGATAGGCCAGCGCGGGCGCGGTCAGCCGAGCCACCTCTTTCCAGGCGGGCCCGTTGTCGACCACAGTGGCCGTGTCGGCCTCCGGCGGCCGCGTCGCGGTAGTCGCTGCCACCGGGGTTCCCTTCGTCGCCGACGGCCTTTCGGCGACGACAGTATCGTCCGGCGCCGACGCCACCTCCGCTGATCGGAGTTCCGCGCCTGTCGCGCAAGGTAGGCTGCCCGTCGAGGTGCCCTGCCGGCATGAGGAGGTTCGATCTGTGGCACTCGTCGTCCAGAAGTACGGCGGATCCTCGCTGGAGAGTGCCGATCGGATCAAGAGGGTAGCCGAGCGGATCGTCGCCACCCGCCGAGCGGGCAACGACGTCGTAGTCGCGGTCTCGGCGATGGGTGACACCACCGACGAGCTGCTCGACCTCGCACGGAGGGTCGCGCCAGTACCGCCGGCGCGCGAGCTGGACATGCTGCTCACCGCGGGTGAACGGATCTCGATGTCCCTGGTGGCGATGGCGATACACGCGCAGGGGCTCGAGGCCCGCTCCTACACCGGCTCGCAGGCCGGCGTGATCACCACGTCGGTACACGGCAATGCCCGCATCATCGACGTCACACCGGGCCGCATCCAGGACGCGGTTGCCGACGGCGCGATCGCGATCGTGGCCGGTTTCCAGGGCGTGAGCCAGGACAGCAAGGAGATCACCACGATCGGCAGAGGCGGAACCGACACCACCGCCGTCGCCCTCGCGGCCGCGCTCAAAGCCGACCTGTGCGAGATCTACACCGACGTCGACGGTGTCTTCAGCGCCGACCCGAGGATCGTGCGCGACGCACGACACCTCGAGCGGATCACCTATGAGGAGATGCTCGAGATGGCGGCGTGCGGAGCGAAGGTTCTGCACCTGCGCTGCGTGGAGTACGCCCGTCGCTACGGGGTGGCCGTGCGGGTTCGCTCGTCGTTCAACAACAAGCCCGGGACGCTGGTGACCGGGTCGATGGAGGACCTTCCCGTGGAGCAGGCGATCATCACTGGTGTCGCGCACGACCGTTCGGAGGCCAAGGTCACCGTCACCGCCGTGCCCGACCACCCCGGTGTGGCGGCCAAGATCTTCCGTGCGGTCGCAAGTGCCGAACTGGACATAGACATGGTGGTGCAGAACGTGTCGCAGGTGGCGACCGGGCGCACCGACATCACCTTCACCCTGCCGAAGGCCGACGGGCCTAAAG
The DNA here is from genome assembly GCA_019239965.1 of Kutzneria sp. GTDB lineage: Bacteria > Actinomycetota > Actinomycetes > Mycobacteriales > Pseudonocardiaceae > Kutzneria. The sequence goes on from JAFAZC010000115.1 coordinate 2,213, forward strand.
CGGTCGCCGCACTGGAGAGGGCCAAGCCCGAGATCGGGTTCGCCCAGGTGCTCTACGACGACCACGTCGGCAAGGTCTCTCTGATCGGCGCCGGAATGCGCTCGCATCCTGGAGTGACCGCCACCTTCTGCGAAGCGCTCTCCAGTGCGGGGGTCAACATCGAGATCATCTCCACCTCGGAGATCCGGATCAGCGTCGTCTGCCGTGACACCGAGCTCGATGCCGCCGTACGCGCGGTGCACGACGCGTTCGAACTGGGCGGCACCGACGAGGCCGTGGTGTACGCGGGGACCG
>JAFAZC010000023.1 GCA_019239965.1 Kutzneria sp.
GCGAGCCGTCGACCACCATGGTGTCCAGGTCCAGCTGTCCCAGTGCCCGCAACTGGTCCAGCAGCAGTGCGTGCACTGCGGGGAACACGCCGGCTTCGGTCCAGACCCGCAGCCGACGCCAACATGTCACCCCGGAGCATCCGGCCACCTCGTGCGGCAGTTCGCGCCAGGTGATGCCGGTCTTGAGTACGAACACGATCCCTGCCAGTGCCGCGCGGTCGTCGGCGGGCAGCCTGCCGGGGTACCGGGTTCGACGCGGCGGCCGGGTCGGCAGTAGCGGCGCGACCCGTTGCCATAACTCGTCGGGGACCAGTTCCTCGATCACCGGGCCAGCATCGCGAACGACACGCGGTCACGGCCATCCGACACGCCGCTCATTTTGAAACCAGTTCTTAGCTTGAGTTTTAACCTTTGGTGTCCGTTGTCGTGGTCTTGCCGGGGTTGTGGTGTCGGGCTGGATGCAGGTTTCGTGACCCGGTCGGGCGTCCGGGACCGGGACGGCAGGATTTCGGCGCGTTCGCGGGCGACGCGATCACCGGTCGGATCGCACGAAATCCTCGACGGACCCGGGCGGGAGACAACCGAGCGGGTGTGGCCGGTGCGCGTTCCCAGGGACGGCGCCGGTCCTCCACGAGAGCACGGCCCGACCGAAGCTGCGTGTAGGCCGCGATCATCAGCCAGGTCCACCGATCCGCCGCATGCGGGTCGCGGATGCGGGGGCGGGTCCAGCCCAGGGTCTGTTTGAGGAACCGGAAGGTGTGTTCCAGGTCGAATCGGCGCAGGAACATCTGCCACAACCGGTCCACCTGCGCTGCGGTGACCGTTTCCTGGGTGGTGCTGGAGTGCCACAGCCACAACGGTTTCGGGGTGGCGGTGCCTGGCAGGCGCTGGACCTGCAGCCGGATCAGCGTGCCCTCCACGATCGGTAACAGATCCTCGTGTCCGGCCCAGGCACCTACCCGGGTGAGTTTGGTGTGCAACCGATCCCAGGACTGGGCGTGCGCACGGCCATAGCGGGTGGTGTCGGTGGTCGTGGCCTGTGCCGGGGTTGGCCAGTTGGCCGGGTTGGTGAATTCGAACCGGGCCCCGTGGCGCACGGTGCGCCCGCGGGTGCCGGGTGCCCGGGCCGGGGCGGGGAAGCGCAGGACCCGGTCGGAACGCAGCCGGACCATGATCGCGACCGGGAGGTCGGCCAGCAGGAACGCCAGGCGGACTCCGTCGTAGCCGCTGTCGCCGACGATCCAGATCTCCGGGTCGCCGATCTGCCAGTGTCCGGTGGTGATCAGCCGGTCCACCACGTCGCGGAGTTGGGCTGCGGCCAGGTCGGTGCGGTCGTCGTCCGGGCCGACCCGTACGGCGTCCAGTAGCGCGGTCCAGGAGCTACGGCCGGGTTCCAGCGCGGCGACGAAGGAGTAGGGCCAGCCGGGGATCATCTGGGCCTGGCCCTTGCCGCGGCCGTAGGTGTGGCAGAACATCCGCTGCGGGCTGGTGTTGGCGTCCGGGCGCAGCCAGTGGCTGACATCGATGGCCAGCACGATCCGCCCGTCGCAGCGGGGAATGGCCTGGTGAGCAATGACAGTGCGGAATCGAGCGATGTCGATCCGGCCGGCGTTCAGGCCGTCGTACAGGGTGCCATGGCCGCGTCGGTGTTCGGTGGCCAGGGATAACTCGACCAGCGAGGTGACCGGCCCGTCCGCGCACAGTGCCGCGTCGGTCAACTCGAACAACGCGTCCGCCCGTGTGGTCAGGCATTGGTAGAACTCGTGGCGGAACCGGGACAGGTCCCCCAGCGCAGCGGTCGCGCTGGTGTGGTGCACACTGGTCATCGAAGCCCTTGGTTGTGATCTTCCATCTGTCGCAAGAAGGAATGATCAACCAAGGGCTTCGTCCATGATCAACCAGGTGTCACGTCGGACGCCCGGACCTTAAAACTCAAGCTAAGCCCACCAGTAGAACCACAATGTGGCGGCGGCAATGGTGAGCACGCAGATCGACGCGGCGGCGGACAGCCACCGGCCATGCCGATCCGCGATCCATTGAAATACCACCGCGAGCGCCGCGGCGAGCGCATGACCGCAGACCCTTGTCCAGCCAACTCCCGGGTAGCCGCGCACTTGGAGATACGCCTGCGCCCCCGCCACGATCACCAGCAGTGCCAGCAGGCTGGCCATCACCACACCGCTGCACCCACGCAGCAGCGAGCCGCCCCGGGAGGCAACGAGGTCGTCATCCGCGGATTCAGCCGCAGTGGTCGTTTCGGTCACGGGCGCTCCTACCGAGAGCCCCAGCTGGGCAACGGGCGCAAAGGCTTGTCCACAGGCGCCGAGTTGTCCACAGCCGGCGGCCTATCATGATCATCTTTCCGTTGGCGCTGGTAGACTGGTACCGGGGTCGCCCCCCGGGATCGGGTGGGGGATGCGCACACAACGTTACCTGACAGCGCACCGGTGCGGCCGTCTCACGGCGTCAAGAGCGCCCAGGGGTCCAGTTCCGGGGCCGCTGTGCTGCCTTTCGGGCAGACGCGACGGAAGTCGCACCATGAACAGTGCCGGCCAGTCCTCGCCGGGAACAGCACGTCCTGATCACCCCCGGCCGCCAGGGTGTCCGTGGCGAGCGTCAGCTCGTCCGCGGTCTCCTCCGCCCTGGACAACTGCCTGGCAAGGGACTCGTCAGTGTGCTCCCAGGCGACGACCGAACGGGTGGGCAAGTGGTGCAACTCCACCCGCCGGCACGGTCGCCGCAGCGTCCTGCGCGCGGCAAGCGCGTAGAGCGCCAACGCCTGCGAGCCCCTCGCGTCGTCCACGGTCAGCGCGTGCCGTCCCGTCTTGTAGTCGACGATCACCAGCTCGCCGTCTCGCACGTCGATCCGGTCGACCCGGCCTTCGGCGATGATGCGTCCCGCCGGCGCGGAAACCCACCGCTCCAGGCCGACCGGATCGTGCGAGACGTCGGTGTCCTCGACGTAGTCGGCCACCCACGACTGGGCACGCTCCCGGTACAGTGCGGCCTGCTCACCGTCCCGGAAGCCGTCGTCCTTCCAGTGCTTCGCGACCATCACGGCCGCCTGCTCCTGGGTGCGTCGCGACACGGGCAGGTCGAAGAACGCGCGCAGTGCGTTGTGCACGACCGCACCGAGGGTGTTGTGCGCCCACGCCCCGCCCCGCGCGGGTGCCGGACGGTCCAGATACGCCATCCGGTAGCGACGGGGGCAGTCCGACCAGGTCGCCAACCGCGACGGTGTGACCTTGACCAGCTTCGCCGGCATGCTGTCGAATCCGAGTTGGCCCTGCACAGAACAATTGTAGTGGCCGCGGTTCGTCTCAGGCCGTACCGGCGATCAAGCCCCGCACCGCGTCGGCGATCAACTGCACCGCGATGGCCGCGAGCAACAGGCCGGCGATCTTGGCGACCAGCACGATGCCGCTGTCCTTGATCACCCGGATCACCAGGCCCGAATAGCGCAGCACGAGGTACAGCACCAGGTGCACGGTCAGGATGGCGGCGGCGAGTGCCAGGTACGACGATACGTGTCCGTTGGCCTGCCGGACGAACACGATGGTCGCGGCGATGGCTCCCGGTCCGGCGAGCAGCGGCGTGCCCAGCGGCACGAGGGCGACGTTGACGTCCTCGACGGTCTGCGGCTCCGCGGTTCCCCGTCCCGTCAGCAGGTCCAGTGCGATCAGCAGGAGCAGCAGTCCGCCGGCACCCTGTAGCGCGGGAATGCCAATGCCGAGGTAGGAAAGGATCGCCTCGCCGCCGACGGCGAACAGGGAGATCACCGCGAGCGACACGAGCACGCACTGGCCAGCGGCTCGGTTGCGGGCCTGAATACTCCTGCGGCCGACGAGACCGAGGAACACCGGAATGGTGCCGGGCGGATCCATGATCACGAACAGGGTGATGGTCGAGGCGAGGTACAGCGCGCTGTTGAAGATCATCCGACGACCACCCGCGCGCCGCTGGCCTTCTCGACGAGCCGATCGAACATCTCCGGCGCGGTGGTCTCCTGACCGAGTCGGATGGCCTTGTTGGCGCCGTGGTAGTCGCTGGAACCCGTGCCCACGAGGGACAGGTCGGTCGCGATTCGCCGTAGGTCGTCCCTGGTGACCGTGTCGTGGTCGGGGTGGTCGACCTCGATTCCGGTCAGCCCGCGGGCGGCGAGTCCGGCGATCACCCGCACATCGACGACGGGTCCCCTGCTCCTCGCGAACGGGTGCGCGAGCACCGTCACCCCACCGGCCTCGGCGATCATCTCGATGGCCGCCTCGACCGGTGTGTCGGTTCGCGGCAGGTAGTAGTCGTTGCCGGCGGCGAGGAACCTGGCGAAGGCTTCGTCGACAGTGTTGACGACGCCGGCGCGCACCAGAGCCATCGCCAGGTGCGGCCGACCGCCCGGAGCGTCCTCGGGCAGCCGGCCGAGCACGTCGTCCGGATCGACCGGGAATCCGTCGGCCGCCATTCGCTCGGCCATCATCCGCAGCCTCGCCCTGCGCTCGGATCGCAGCCTGGCCTGCTCCCGCCCCAATGCGGGTGAGGATGGGTCGAACAGGTAGGCGAGCAGATGCACGCTGATCGTCCGGCCTGCCTCGTCGGTGACGCCGCAGGACAGTTCCGCACCGGGCACAAGACGCAGACCGGGCCTGACCGCGGCGATCGCCTCCTGCCAGCCGGCCGTCGTGTCGTGGTCGGTCAACGCCACCACGTCGAGGCCCGCGGCGGACGCGGCGGAGACCAGGGCGGCGGGCGTGTCGGTGCCGTCGGACTGGGACGAGTGCGCGTGCAGGTCGATGAGCACGGCTCCCAGTCTGAACGACCGACCCCCGCCGCCGCTCGGCCGAAGGGTTTTCGTCACACCGTCGGCTAGGGAACCATCTTCTTGCCTCGGGCCGCCCGCTGCGCCTTGATCATCGAGAACCGCTCGGCCTGCGCCTTCTTGTCACCGAAGACCAGCTCGGAGATCGCGTCGTAGACCTCCTCGGGACGAGGCAGGTACTCGATCCTGTTGAGCGCCTGGATCTGACCGGCCGACTCCACGATCAGCGTGCCGTAACCGAACATCCGGCCGCCCATGCTCCGCTCGTAGGTCAGGTCGGTCACCTTGGTCAGCGGCATCATGGCCACCTTGGTGACGAACACGCCACTGGTGAGCATGAACCTCTTGTCCGTGACCACGATCCGCTCCACCCACCACTCGATGACGAAGTAGGCGAAGCGGAGCAGGATCAGCAGCGCCGCGTACCACAGGATGTTCTGCACGATCGTGGCGCCCGACGGCACAAGGTAGGAGATCAGGACGGCCCCGGTGAGCAGGGCCGCCGCTTCGAAGATGTCCCACAGCAGGCACGCCCAGTGCCGCCGCACCCTGATGACCCGACGTTCAGTCCCCAGCAGGTACTCGTCTGGATCTCGTGGTGCGAACACGTCAGACGCCCCTCCCGATTCGGCGGCTAGAACAAGTTCCGCACGAAGGTGATCAGTGCCTCGGCGCCTCCCCTGAGCGCACCTAGGACGTTGTGCACGAGGCCGGCGGCCCCGTCTGGTTGGCTCACCACATAAAAGACTACCAATGCCAGTCCGGCCCAGATAAGGATCTTTTTCAGGTTCACGTCGACCAGCCCCATCGGAGTACTTGCGGCGATCATCACATGCGCGCTGACCATGGTTGTACCTCACCAAAGCGTGCTAAGGGGGATTTGTCCCGCTCTCGGGGCAGCGCGAACCGCACGAGAGAAATTCAACTACGCTTCGTAGTCACGATCGCGCGGCAAGCGCGGGCCGCCGCCGTGTCGGCGGAATCACCCACGGCCCTGACGGTCACACCCCGCTTGTCCGCGGGGACAGGCCTCTTGGCGCCGGGCTCGCGGCCGCCGGCGTCACTGGCGGGTTTCGCCCCGACGACGGCACCAGGCCGCGCCGAGCAGGGCGGGCTGTCACCCAACCGCGAATCACTCGATCGGCAGCCACTCCAGTCGCTGTCCGTGCGACCCCGTCCTCGCCAGCGCCTGAGCTCTTGGCCGGCCGTCGACCCAGTGGACGAGACCCAGGACACCGGCCGCGGAATCCCCCCGTCGGGGGACCAGGTCCTCGCGTCCGGGCAGCACGAGGTCGAGGCCGGAATGGTAGCTCTCGTCGCTGACCCACCACAGTGGCCGCTCGGCCGCGAGAGACGCCAGCGCGTGAACGTAGTCGGCCCTTTGTTCCTCGGTCAGCCGGGTGGCGACGTCACTGTTGGCGACCACCAGCGGTAGCCCGCTCGGCACGCGCCCGGCGGCGGCCGCGAGCCCGTCGACCGGATCACCGGCGAGCAGCTCGGGCCTGTCGCCGGTTTGCATCCTGGCGGCAACACCGAGCAGACGCAGACGTTCTGGCTGGTCGGCCCACACACAGGCTTCCAGCCATGCGAACTGCTCGAGATCAGTCGCATCCACCGGTGCGCGGTCGAGGCCGACCCTCGCGGCCACCCGGAGTTTCCTTGACAGCTCGGGTAGCTGCACACCTGGTGCCGCCGCGAGCACGCAATGCAGACCGAGCGGCGATTTGGCCGGTCCGACGATGATCTGACCGGAGCCCTCGGTCTGGTATCGGTAGCCGAAGCGGTCGAGCAGCAGTCGAAGCCCCGCACAGGTGCCGACCTCGAGCAGTCCGATCGCGCCACCTACCTGCTTGCCGGCAAGCGCGACGGCCGGATACAGCAGCGCGGCCGAGCGCACCTCGTTGGTCCTGACCGTCCTCGTGGCGATCAGTTCGGCCATCTTCTCGGACCGTTCGAGCACGAATTCGCGGAACAGGGGCCAGGAGCGGGCATCAGGTCCACAGGTGCCGCCGAGCGAAGGGTAGTAACTGGACAGCTCATGAAACGGCTCGGCTTGGACGAGCCGATGGGCGGCAGCCAACAGCAGGGCGGGCACGGCCGCCTCGTCCCTCGCGTGCCCGAGCAGAGCTGCCACGTCGGGATCCTCGGCGGCACCGAGCGCGAACTGTTCGTAGAGCGGCGACACATCGGCGGCCTCGAGCTCGGCGAAGGCCCGCAACCGCTGCCGCAGCACCGCGATGCCGCGCTGCCCGAATCTCACGTCCACCTCCAGGAGCGACGAGCGATCCACCGTACCGGCAAACCTCGAGACGGGGCGGGCACGGGGTTGTCCTCCACCGGCGGCGACAGCTCACCCTGACAGGTAGTACTCTCGACAAGTTGGTGAGCGCGGATTCGCCTCGTGCACCGACCGACCCAAGGCGGTGAGGGACGCCATATGTCCAGTGCAGATAGCGCGCTGGGGTGCAGTAGCACCCGCGTTCCCGCCGGCAGGGTCCGAATCTCGAGGTAAGTTCCTCCTCTGAGGAGTTTTTCGGGGGCACTCCGACGGGGCGCCGATCGTCTTCTTCCACTGGGACGTCGATCCGGAGGCCGTCATGCCAACTCTGCCCTCGCTCGGGGGACTGCGTGCCCGCTCGGCGCGTCACGAGCGTCCGAACGCGCCGGTTCCCGCGCCGCTGTCGGCCTCCGTCGTCGACTGCGGGATCTACATTGACGGCAAACGCCTGCCCGGACACTGGACGTACACCGAAGCCGTCGGCGAGGTGCGCGAGCGCGGCGACGGCTTCGTCTGGATCGGGCTGCACGAGCCAGACGAGCAACAGATCCAGGGGGTTGCCGAGACCTTCGGGTTGCACGAACTCGCCGTCGAGGATGCGGTGCACGCCCACCAACGGCCGAAGTTGGAGCTGTACGACGAAACGCTGTTCATGGTGCTCAAGACCGTGCGCTATGTCGCCCACGAATCACCGGGCACCGCACACGAGATCGTGGAGACCGGGGAGTTGATGGTGTTCCTCGGTGATGACTTCGTGGTGACCGTCCGGCACGGCAACCACTCAGGGGTAGCCGACGTTCGGCGGCACCTCGAGCTGGACAGCGAACGGATGGCTATGGGCCCGACCGCGGTGCTGCACGCCATCGCCGACCGGATCGTGGACTCCTACCTCGCCGTGACCGCGGCGATCGAGGACGACATCGATGTGATGGAGGTCGACGTCTTCGCGCCGCGCACGGCCGTCGACGCGGAGCAGATCTATCTGATGAAGCGAGAGGTGCTCGAACTGCGCAGGGCGGTGCTTCCGCTGGCGGCACCGTTGCGCCGACTGTCCGAAGGGGACGTCGCATTGGTTCCCGAGGAGGTCCGCTCCTACTTCCGCGACGTCGAGGACCATCTGACAACGGTCTCCGAGCACATCGCCGGTTTCGACGAGTTGCTGACCACGCTGGTCGACGCGGCACTCGCCAAGATCACGCTCCAGCAGAACACCGACATGCGCAAGATCACCGCGTGGGCGGCGGTCATCTCGATCCCAACCATGGTCGCCGGCATCTACGGAATGAACTTCCAGGTCATGCCGGAACTTCACTGGAAGTTCGGCTATCCGACAGTTGTCGCGATCATCGTTGCCGTGTGCCTCCTGCTGTACCGAATACTGCGGCGCAACCGCTGGCTCTGATTCTCCGCTTCCGACGTTTCACCCTGCTCCCCGCCCGTGTGACGGCCCTATCAGTACGACCGGAGGTCGCCCATGCCACGCTTGCTGGCCAACCCGCTCTTCTGGCTGCTCACCGCGATTCTGTGCTGGCTCGCGGTGATCACTGGCACGATCGCCCATCAGAGCTGACCACGGTGACCGGTCCCGCCCCTGTCCAGGTGACGATCGAGCCACCTGGTTTCCACCGAGACGCCGGCCGGCATACAGTGCGCCGTGACTCGTGACACCGGTTTCCCAAGAGCGGACGCGGAGCACGACTTCCTGCGCGCGCGTCGGGAGCAGACGCTGTCCCGACTGGCGGCGTGGTTGCGTAGGGAGCCCGACGACGTCAACATCATGCTGCCGTTCGATGAGGTCGTCGCCGCGCTTGGCAACGCGGGTGAACAGCGGCTCGGACTGCAGGTGATCCGACTCGACTCGATCGTCGGCAGCGTGAACAGGACCAAGGACTTCGACCGGCGGTTCCGGCCGACCTCGGCACGGGTGAGGCAGCGGTGGGAGCGACTGGCGCTGGCCAACCGGCGTGGCGAGGCGGTGCCGCCCATCGAGGTGTACCGCATCGACGATCTGCACTTCGTGCAGGACGGACACCACCGCGTATCGGTGGCATACGCCTTGGGGTACGAGACCATCGAGGCGTATGTCACCCAGGTGCGCACCAGGGTGTCCGCGCACGGAATCCGCCACCGCGGTGATCTGATCGTCAAGGATTACCGACGGTTGTTCCTGGAACGTGTGCCACTGACCGGCCAGGCGCGGGCTGCGGTGATCGTCACCGACCCATGGAACTACGCGCATCTCGGCGAGCACGTCGAGGCGTGGGGGTTTCGACTCATGCAGGACGAGGGTCGGTTCCACGACAGGACAACGATTGCCGCGCGCTGGTACACCGAGGAGTACCTGCCGGTGGTCGGCATGCTCCGGCAGGCGGGCATGATCGACGAACTCACCGAGACAGAGGCGTATCTGTGGGTGGCCGGCGAACGATACCGGATGATCCGCGCACATCGGTGGGACGATGAGGTCATCGCCGCGGTGCGCAACCGTGGCCGGCAGCAGTGACGCGACGGGCCAGTTGAGCGCTCCGCACGCTCGACTGTGGACGTCAACGCGCGGCGATGGTGGCTTCCGGGAGTGGTCGCACCTGGTCCATCACGCGGTCGGCGTAGTTGTCCAGCAGCCGGGTGCCCACCTGCTGGGAGTAGCCGAGTACCGCCGCCCACAACAGCAGGGCGGACTGTGAGGTGATACAGGTCAGTCCTTGGGCGACACCCGCACTCAGTGCCAACACTCCGACGACGGCCAGCGCGGCGCCGAGCAGCACCTTGATCAGGGCCTGGTATCCGACGAGAACGTATGGCGACAGGCTGGGCCGCCTGCGCACAAGCAGGATCACGGCGGCGATGATCGCGCCGAAGGCCCCGATCACCTGCACGAGCCAGATATCGGGCGGCGCCGGCGACTTGCCGCCCGAAGCGCAGACGGTCAACACGTTGCTCGCCTCACCAAGCTGGGGAAGGTGGGCGCACAACGGCATGAATCCCGGGCGCACGAACCCGAGGATGCCGAGCACGGTGTTGACGGTGAACAGGATCAGTGCGGCCGCGATCAGCTTGTTGCGCAACGCTCGCGCCGACGAGTGCACGTCGTCGGTGGCATCGAAGGCGGCCCGCATGGCGTCGTACACGACGGCCTTGTCGCCGCGACTGGGTGGCTGACTGGGTTGCAGGGTGTCGAGAGCGACGCGGCGCAGGTCATCCTCGTGCAGATAGCTCGCGATCCGCTGACGCAGGCCGGGGAGCCTGCTGGTCAGATCGGGGTGGGCCGCGATCACGCAGACCTCGGCCTCGTGCAGCGCCCGCCACGCCCGCTCGATGTGCCAGCCCGACCACCACGCCGCGATGGCGCGAAACCACCGTTCCTTGCATGTCAGCGCCTGGTCGACGATGTCGAGCGCGTCGGCGGCGGCGCGCCGTTCCTGCTCGGTGCCCGGCACCTCGGCCAGGTCGAGCAGCTCGGCACGCACCCTTCTGGCCCGCGACTCGACCGTGAGTTGCCAGTCGCTCGCACGGGCCTGGTTGGAGTCGACCCTGGTGGCCATCGTGATCACCTCGCACATCGATGATCGCATCCATCATGGACGGAAATCAGCGGCCGAACAGGGTGAAACCCCAGGCTGGTCGCTGGCCTCAGGCAGTGATGTTAACGCCTGGCGGGCAACTCGACGGCTACTTTCCGGTCACCGAGCGACCTCGGTGGCACGGCGGAGGCGAAGCGTCCGGTTCGCCGCTGGCAGGCGACGAACCGGACGCGACAGGACATTCCGAACGAGAGCTACTTGCCGGCGTAGGTCAGATTGACACCACTGTCAGGGTGGAACAGCTGCACCTTGTCGGTGTCGAACCACACGTCGAGCGCGACTCCCTCCGTCACGGTGGACGCCGCAGACAGCCTGGTCACCAGTTGGCCGCCGCTCGCCGGCACGTCGACCGAACCGGAGTCGGCGGCCAACTCGTCCAGTTCGGCGGAACTGGCCTGCTCGCCGTCGACGGTGAAATATGCGTACTTCTCCGACCCCATCGACTCGAGTACGTCGACATGGGCGGTGAACACCGTGCCGCGGGCACGACTGGCCTCGTCAACGAGTGCGGCGTCCTCGAAGTGCTCGGGACGTACCCCCAGCACGACGTCACGAGGCGCGTTCGCCGCCTCGACCCTGCGGCGAACCTCGTCACCGAGCCGCACCTGTCCGAGCGGAGTGCTGAGCTGCCCGTCGGCGAGCGTGGCCGGCATGAAGTTCATCGACGGCGCACCGATGAACCCGGCGACGAACAGATTCGCGGGGTGGTCGTAGAGGAACTGCGGTGCGCCGACCTGCTGAACGACTCCCCCACGCATCACCACGACCCGGTCCCCGAGTGTCATCGCTTCGGTCTGGTCGTGCGTGACGTACACAGTCGTCGTGCCCAACTGTTTCTGTAGTCGGGACACGGACGTGCGCATCTGACCGCGCAGCTTGGCGTCCAGGTTGGACAGCGGCTCGTCCATGAGGAACGCCTTGGGGTTGCGCACGATCGCCCGCCCCATAGCCACCCGTTGCCGCTGCCCGCCGGAAAGATTGGACGGCTTGCGCTCGAGGTGCTGGGTCAGGTCGAGGATCTTGGCCGCCTCGGTGACCTTCCGCTCGATCGTCGCCTTGTCCACTTTGGCCAGTCGCAGCGGGAAGGCCATGTTCTCGGCGACGGTCATGTGCGGATAGAGCGCGTAGGACTGGAACACCATGGCGATGTCCCGGTCCTTCGGTGCCCTTTCGTTGACCCGCTCGCCGCCGATGCGCAGCTCGCCCTCGGTGATATCCTCGAGCCCGGCGATCATGTTGAGTGTCGTCGACTTTCCGCAACCCGACGGTCCGACCAGGATGACGAACTCGCCATCGGCGATCTCGATGTTCACCTCGTGCACGGCGAGCGCGCCGTCCGGATAACGCTTTGTCACCTTGTCGAGAACTATCTCAGCCACGTTTCGTCCTCACCCCTTGACGGCGCCGGAGGTCAGCCCCGCGACGATGCGGCGCTGGAAGAACAACACGAACAGCACGATCGGAACGGTGATCACCACGGCGGCCGCGGCCACCTGTCCCGTTGGTTCCTCGAACTGGGAGGATCCCGTGAAGAACGACAGCGCCGCCGGCACCGTTCTCGACCGGGTGGTCGAGGTCAGCGAGATGGCGAACAGGAAGTCGTTCCAGCAGAAGATGAACACCAGGATCGCGGTGGTGAACACCCCCGGCGCCGCGAGGGGCGCGATCACCCTGCGGAATGCCTGCGCCGGCGTCGCTCCATCCATCTTCGCCGCCTTCTCCAGTTCCCACGGGATCTCGCGGAAGAATGCGGACAGCGTGTAGATCGCCAGCGGCAGCGCGAAGGTGATGTAGGGCAGGATCAGCCCGGGCCACGTGTCGAAAAGGCCGAGCGACCGTTCGATCTCGAACAGCGGCGACACCAGCGACACCTGCGGGAACATCGCGACCAGCAACGAGAATCCGACCAACAACTGCTTGCCGGGGAAGTCCAGCCGCGCGATCGCGTACGCCGCCATGGTGCCGAGCACGACGGCGATCGCGGTGGCGATCAGCGCGATTCCGATCGAGTTGACCAGCGCCAGCAGAAACTCGTTGGTGTGGAAGATGTCGATGTAGTTCTGTATGGACCACTCCCGGGGCACGAAGTTGCCGTCGGTGAGCGTGTTCTTGGACTTCAACGACAGCGAGAGGATCCACAGCACCGGGATGAGCGCGTAGACGACCACCACGATGTCGATGATCGACCAGCGGACCTTCCGTGCCCTGGTCTCGGCTCCTCCGATGACGGTCATCAGCGCTTGCCCCCCTGGTCGCTTCCTGGCGCGGCGGCACCGAATCCCTTGATGAACAGGAACGCGATGATCGCGACCGCGATGAAGATCAGCACTGCCATCGTCGAGCCGATCCCCAGGTTCAGGCCCTTGATCAGGTTGTCGTAGGTCAGCATGGACACCGAGCCGGTGCCCTGCGCACCGCCGGTGAGGACGAAGATGTTGTCGAAGACCCGGAACGCGTCGAGAGTGCGGAAGAGCAGCGCGACGAGGATCGCGGGCTTCATCACCGGCACGATGATCCTGACGAACCGCTGCCACGGCCCTGCCCCGTCCATCGAGGCGGCCCGCAGCAGGTCGTCGGGAACCAGGGCGAGACCGGCCATGAGCAGCAGCGCCATGAACGGTGTCGTCTTCCAGACCTCGGCGATGATGATGGCACCGAGGGCAGGCAGCCGTTCGGTGAGCACCGCCTTGTCGGGGCCGACAAGGTCGGCGAGGTAGCCGGTCTGCGGTGTCCACGCGTACTTCCAGCTGAACGCGGCGACCACGGTGACGATGCCGTACGGGATGAGCGCCACCGTGCGAATGAGGCCGCGCGCCACCAGTGTCCTGTGCATGATCAACGCGAGCGTCATGCCCACCACCAGTTCGATGACCACGGACACCACTGTGATACCCACGGTCACCACGACCGAGGTCCACCAGTAGCCGTCGGACAGCACGGTGAGGTAGTTCTGCAGTCCGACGAACTCGCGCTTCGCCGGGAACCTCAGGTCGAACCGCTGCAGCGACAGCCATATCGAGTAGACGATCGGCCAGCCGGTCACCGCGATCATCACGACCGCCGCCGGAGCACACAGCAGGAGGCCGAGCCTGCGTTCGGCTCGCTTGCCCTCACTCAGGACGGCCTTCGTCCTGCCTTGGGCGACGATGGGCGCGGCCTGACCGGCGGCCGGCACGGAACGCGTTGTGCCCGTCACGGCAGCACCCCCTTGGAGTCGAGCGCCTGCTGGATCTTGGTTCGCAGTTCGTCGGCCGTCGCCCGCGGATCGATGGCCGAAGGCGGAGACAGAATCGTCGAGATCAGCGTGGACACGTTCTGGTAGGCCGGGGTGATCGGCCGGGTGGCCGCGTCACGCAGTTCCTGTCTGATCGTGTCCTTCATCGGGTACGGGCCCGTCATCGCGGGGTCGTCGTAGACCGAGGAGATGGTCGGCGGCACGCCGTCGTTGATCGCGGAGTACTCCTGGTTGGCCGCGTTTCGCAGGCACAGTGCCGCGTCAAAGGCCTCGGCCTTGTGCGGCGAGAACGCGCTGACGGCGAGATTGCGACCGCCGATGGCCACGCGGCTCGGCTGGCCCGGATCGACGCCGGGTACGGGTGCCCATGTGAAGTGCTTGGCGAGATCTGGCTTGTCCGCCTGCATGGCGGCATAGACATACGGCCAGTTGACCTCGAAGGCGGACTGGCCGTTCTCCAACTCGTGGCGGGCGTCGTCCTCGATGTCGTTGGTCATCGACGGGCTGGTGACTCCGGCGGTCGCGAAGTCCTTCAGGGTCTGCAATGCCCGGATGGCGCCGTCGTCGAGCACGGCCTTCGTTCCGTCATCGGAAAGAATGTGACCCCCCGCGGAGGCGACCAGGGTGGCGAACTCGACGACGAGTCCTTCGTACTGCGCACCAGTGAACGCGATCTGATTGGGCTTGCCCTCGGCCTTCAGCCGCTCGGCCGCGGCGATCATGTCCGACCATGTCGTGGGCGGCGTCGACACAACGTCGTCTCGGTACCACAGCAGCTGCACGTTGGTGTTCTTGGTCGCCGCGTACAGTTTTCCCTGGTACTTCGCGGATTCCAGCGGAGCCGCGAGCACGTCCTTCTCCGCTTCGGCGCGCCGGTCCCCGGTCCATTCCTCGATCCAGCCCGCACCGGCGAACTCCGCGGTGAACGTCACGTCGAGGCCGAGCACGTCCATCCCGGTGTCGTTGGCGGCGAGGCGGCGAACCATCTGCTCGCGCTGGCCGTCCGCGTCACGGGGCAGCTTGTTGTAGACAATGGAGTACCGACCGGCGGCCTGCTTGCCGCAGTTGTCGATGACCTGCTGGAAATGCTCTTCTGGCGGCAGGTACACGTTGATCGTGATGCCGGCGTTCGGGCCTGATCCGCACGCGACCAACAGTGGCGCGACGACGGCCGCCGTTGCCAGCATCGCCGTGCACCGACGCCTCGATCGTCGGCGCCACCCGGTCCGGCCCGGCGGTGCTGTCGGTGGCCCGGCGGTTCTCATGGGCTCCGCCTCCCTTTCTCCGTCACGTCAGGGGAACGGTGTTCCGGCCCCCTGGGCGTGCCGTGTGTCGGTGGGCCGGCGTCAGGTGAACCTAGGGCGGTGACCGAGGTGCCGCAAGCGGCGGAGGCAACGATTCAGATACGCACGCCACCCATCACACCGGCTGAGCCCGCCTGTCAGGCGGTACCGGAGGACGGCCGCATCGCCAGCTTGGCAAGCAGGTCACGGGCCTGTTCGGCGTTGCGCGGCTGGCAGAGCACGTCGTACCGGCCGGCGACCAGCTGGCTGGCGGACTGGAAGTCACGCCGGCCTCTCGTTGAGGCGTAACCGACCGCGGCGAACACCATGAAGAAGACGACACCCAAGGCGAGGCACACCGCGATCTGTTCGAGCCCCGCGCCCTGCGCTCCGGTGAACAGGCTCAGCATGACGCCGACGAACAGGCCGAACCAGGCGCCAGACGCGGCACCGGCACCGAGCACCCGGCCCCACGACAACCGGCCGGTGACCCGCTCGACGAGCATCAGGTCGACACCGACGATCGTCACATCCTGCACCGGAAACTCGCTGTCGGCGAGGAAGTCGACCGCCCGCTGGGCCTGGCCGTATTCCTCGTATGAGCCGATGGGCCAGCCGGTCGGTCTTGTCGGCAGCCTCGGCACCCCGCCTTGCTGCCGGTTCGGCCCGGAGAAGGAGCTCGTCACCGTGGATCACCTCGTTCGCGGGTGGGTTACCCGCCATTGTCCCAACCGTTCCCGCCGCCCGCGAACCGGACGCACGGGGCTCGACCGTCACCGGCCGGGCGGCACCCACCTGTCGGCGCGGGACATGCCTGCAGCGCGCCCCTTGCCGGAGACCACCAGTGCCATCTTGCGGGAGGCCTCGTCGATCATCTCGTCGCCGAGCATCGCGGCGCCACGCGTGCCACCAGCCTCGGACGTGTAGTACTCGTAGGCGTCGAGGACGTTCTCGGCGTGATCATAGTCCCGCTGACCAGGACTGAACATCGCGTTGGCCGCCTCGATCTGACCGGGGTGCAGCACCCACTTGCCATCCAGCCCGAGGGCCGCGGAGCGCCCGGCGACCCGGGCGAACCCGTCGTGATCGTGGATTCGCGGATACGGACCGTCGATGGCCTGCAGGCCATTGGCCCGCGCCGCCATCAGGATGCGCATCAGGACGTAGTGGTAGGCATCGCCGACGTCGTAACCCGGTGGCTGCTCGCCGACGGCGAGCGAACGCATGGCGACCGACGCCATGAAGTCGGCCGGCCCGAACACGAGCGCCTCCAGTCTCGGCGAGGCCGCGGCGATCGTGTCGACCTCGACGAGCCCTTGTGCGTCCTCGATCTGCGCCTCGACGCCGATGCCGCCGGCCGGAAGTCCGATCGCCTTCTCGATCTGGGTCAGCAGCAGATCGAGTGCCTCCACCTGCTTGGCGGTCTGGACTTTGGGCAGCACGACACAGTCGAGGTTGGCGCCGGCGCCCTCGACCACCTCCATCACGTCGCGATAGGTCCATTCCGTCGTCCAGTCGTTGACTCGGACCGCCCTGACCCGGTGGTCCCAGCCGCCTTCGTTCAGCGCGGCGACGATCCTGGCGCGGGCCGCCGGCTTGGCCAGCGGCGCACAGGCATCCTCCAGATCGAGGAACACGTGGTCGGCCGGGAGCGTCCTGGCCTTGTCGATCATCTTCTGGCTGGATCCCGGCACGGCGAGACAGGATCGGCGGGTGCGCGACACGGCCACGGCGAGAACCTCCTCGCGGCCGACAGTACCGGGCGGTGCGGCGCGTACATGGCAGGCTGGTGCGGTGGAGATCACCCGACCGCTGGACGCCGCGCTGCGCAAGGCCGGCGCGGTGTGGGTCGCCCCGACCGGGCGGCGACCGAGACTGGTGTGGACCCTGTGGCGCGACGGCGGGTTCTGGGTCGCGGTCGGCGGCGGCGAGCAGGACGTGCCCGGCCTGACTGACGGCGCCTCGTGCACGGTAACGGTGCGCTCGTCGACAACACATGCACATCTGCTCGACGTTCCCGTGGTGGCGGCACTGGTCGACCCAGACGACGGCACCGCGTCCGCGCTGGCGGCCGCACGACACAACGCCCAGCCACGCTGGACCCAGGTCTACCGACTCACACCAACCGGGTGACGCAGTGGGCTCGCGCACGAAACGCGCCGTGAGGGGCGCCTGAGGTTAGCCTTCTCGGGTGGCAGCCATGAACAGGGTCTTCGCCGCCCAACTGGCCGGATTGCCGGTTTTCGGGCCGGACGGGGAGCCGATAGGCAAGGTCAGGGACCTGGTTGCCGGCCTGCGGGTCGGCAGGCAGCCGCCGAGGGTGCTCGGCGTCGTCGTCGAAATGGTCACCCGCAGACGGATCTTCGTGCCGATGCTCAGGGTGTCCTCGATCGAGCCTAACGCGGTTACCCTGAGCACCGGTTCGGTGAACCTGCGACGCTTCACCAAGCGCCCGACCGAGGTCCTGGTCGTTGGCCAGGTGCTCGACGCCAGGGTCACGGTAGCCGCGACCGACATCCCCGCTGTGGTGGTCGACGCGGCCATGGAGCCGACGAGGACGAGAGACTGGATGATCACCAGGGTCGCCGTGCGCGAACGGATGGGGCGGCTCGGCCGCCGCGGGCCGGTCCAGGTGCTGCGCTGGGAGGAGGTCACCGGGCTCGGATTGGCCGAACTCGTCTCACAGCCGCAGGGTGCTCACCAGCTGATCGCGGTTTTCGACACGATGCGGGCGGCTGACGTGGCCTATGCGCTGCACGAGTTGCCGGCCAAGCGGCGCTACGAGGTGGCCGACGCGCTCGATGACGAGCGACTCGCCGACGTCATCGAGGAGCTGCCCGAGGACGACCAGAAGGATCTGCTCGCCCATCTCGACGACGAGCGGGCCGCCGACATCCTCGAGGCGATGAACCCCGACGACGCGGCCGACCTGCTCGCCGGACTGCCCGAACTGGACAAGAACCGGCTGCTGGAGCTGATGGAGCCGGAGGAGTCCGCGCCGGTGCGCCGGCTGCTGGAGTACTCCTTCGACACGGCGGGCGGTCTGATGACCCCGGAACCGGTGGCGCTGACACCCGACGCCACGATCGCCGAGGCACTGGCGAGGGCGCGCAACCCCGACCTGACGCCGGCGCTGTCCAGCATGGTGTTCGTCTGCCGACCGCCGACAGGCACCCCGACCGGCCGCTACCTCGGCTGCGTTCACCTGCAGCGGCTGCTGCGCGAGCCGCCCTCTGACCTGGTCGCCGGTGCCCTCGACGCGGATCTGCCGAGGCTGCCTCCCACCGCGCCGCTGATGGAGGTGACCAAGTACTTCGCGACCTACAACCTGGTGTGCGCCCCGGTCGTCGACGACGAGGAGCACCTGCTGGGTGCGGTCACCGTGGACGACGTGCTGGACCACCTGCTTCCGGCTGACTGGCGGGAGAGCGGGCTGCGCGAGGACACCAGGGACCCCGACACCCAGGACGAAGCCACCGGGGAGGTCACCCATGCCTGAGCTGCTGCCCTCACGCCGGCGGCTCGACCAGCCCCGCCGGCCCCGCCGATGGGCGATCGAGGTGGATCCGGAGGCGTTCGGGCGGTTCTCCGAACGGCTGGCCCGGTTCCTCGGCACCGGCACGTTCCTGTTCTGGCAGACGCTGATCGTGGCCGTCTGGATCGCGGTGAACCTGCTCGCGGCCCAGCTCCGGTGGGACCCCTATCCGTTCATCCTGCTCAACCTGGCGTTCTCGACACAGGCCGCGTACGCGGCGCCGTTGATCCTGCTCGCACAGAACCGCCAGGACGACAGGGACCGGATCTCGTTGGAGGAGGACCGGTCGCGTGCGGCGCAGACCAAGGCCGACACCGAGTTCCTCGCTCGGGAGCTCGCGGCGCTGCGGCTGGCGATCGGCGAGGTGGCGACACGGGACTACCTGCGCGGCGAGCTGGACCGGCTGCGTGGTGACCTGGCGCGCGGGCGGAGTGGAAGCAGATCGTCCGGCAAAGCGCGCAAGGACCCCGGTCCGGTGAGCGAACCGGCTGACACCGACGCGCGCTGGGATGTCGAGGACTCGGTGACCCGACACTGACGACGGATGGGCTCGGACACGTGCGCGAGAATGCCGACATGCCTGTCGTCGTCGGCGCCGCGATCGTCCGTTCCGGGCGCGTTCTCGCCCAGCAGCGGGCCTTCCCGCCCGACTGCGCGGGCCGGTGGGAGTTCCCCGGCGGTCGGGTCGAGGCCGGCGAGTCGGAAACCGACGCGCTCGCCCGGGAGTGCCGGGAGGAGCTCGGGGTGTCCGTGCGCCCCGGCCAGCGCCTTGGCGCCGACCTGCCGCTGGCGAACGGGACGGTGCTGCGGATCTATCTCGCCGCACTCGTCGATCCCCGCGCCGAACCGGTCGCCGTCGAGCACGGCGCCCTGCGCTGGGTCGACTCTGCCGAGCTGTCCACGCTGCCCTGGCTCGACGCCGATGTGGCCGTACTGCCCGACCTCCGTGTCGTGCTCGCCGGCGGGCCCGTGCACTAGCCCGGTGGCCAGGACCGATGCGGCCAACCTCACCGGGCGGGCGTCACCGGGACCACGGGCGAGCCGGTATCCTCAGTCCGGACGATCGTGACCCGCCCCCGAATCCGCGATGCCGGTGAGAGTCGGCGGGACCCCATCAGATTCACACAGCACTAGGAGTTCCGCGTGCCAACGGCCGCCAATCACGCGAGCCTGCACACCAGGACCGATCTGCGCAATGTCGCGATCGTCGCACACGTCGACCACGGCAAGACCACCCTCGTCGATGCCATGCTCCGCCAGTCGGGTGCCTTCTCCGCCCGCGCTGAGCTGGTCGACCGGGTGATGGACTCCGGCGAGCTCGAGCGGGAGAAAGGCATCACCATCCTGGCCAAGAACACCGCGGT
The DNA here is from genome assembly GCA_019239965.1 of Kutzneria sp. Taxonomy (GTDB): domain Bacteria; phylum Actinomycetota; class Actinomycetes; order Mycobacteriales; family Pseudonocardiaceae; genus Kutzneria. The sequence continues at coordinate 20,090 of JAFAZC010000023.1, forward strand.
GCGGCGCACCACCGCCGACGGTGAGGTCACGATCAACGTGGTGGACACTCCGGGGCACGCGGACTTCGGCGGCGAGGTGGAGCGTGCGCTCGCCATGGTCGACGGCGTGCTGCTGCTGGTGGACGCCAGCGAGGGACCGCTGCCGCAGACCCGGTTCGTGCTGCGCAAGACGCTGGCCGCCGGCCTTCCGGTGGTACTCGTGGTGAACAAGGTCGACCGTGCCGACGCCCGGATCGCGGAGGTCGTCGAGGAGACCCACGACCTGCTGCTCGACCTCGCCACGGAGGTCGGCGCCGACGAGGAGGTCCTCGACCTCCCCGTTGTCTACACCTCGGCCCGCGCCGGCCGGGCCAGCCTCTCCGCGCCGGCCGACGGCCAACTGCCTGACGGGCAGGACCTTGACCCGCTGTTCGAGGTCCTGCTCAGCCATGTGCCGGCCCCAACCGGTGACCCGGACGCCCCGTTGCGTGCGTTGGTGACCAACCTCGACGCCAGTTCCTTCCTCGGCAGGATCGCACTGTGCCGCATCCACTCGGGTCGGATGCGCAAGGGGGGACTCGTGTCCTGGTGCCGAGAGGACGGCTCGGTGCAGCGCGTCAAGGTCACCGAACTACTGGTGACCGAGGCACTCGACCGGGTGCCGGCCGAGGAAGCCGCGGCCGGTGAGCTCGTCGCCATCGCCGGCATCGCCGACATCACTATTGGTGACACCTTGGCCGACCCCGAAACCCCAGATCCGCTGCCCAGGATCACGGTTGACGAGCCGGCGATCTCGATGACGATCGGGGTGAACACCTCACCGCTCGCGGGCAGGGGCGGTGGCACGAAGTTGACGGCGCGCCTGGTCAAAGCGAGGCTGGACGCGGAACTTGTCGGCAACGTCAGTGTCCGGGTACTGCCGACGGAGCGTCCTGACACCTGGGAGGTGCAGGGCCGCGGCGAGCTGGAGCTCGCCATCCTCGTCGAGCAGATGTGCCGGGAAGGCTTCGAACTGCCCGTCGGCAAGCCGCAGGTCGTCACCAAGATCGTCGACGGTCAGCTGTGCGAACCGTTCGAGCGGCTCAGCGTTGATGCCCCCGAGGAACACCTCGGCGCGCTCACACAGCTGCTCGCCGGCCGCAAGGGGCGCCTGGAGCACATGGGGGGCCACGGCAGCGGCCGGATCAAGCTGGACTACGTGGTGCCCGCACGCGGCCTGATCGGCTTTCGTACCGAGTTCCTCACCGAAACACGGGGCACTGGTATCGCCAACCACGTGTTCGACGGCTATTTCCCGTGGGCCGGCGAGATCCGCACCCGGCACAGCGGTTCACTGGTCTGTGACCGGGCCGGAGCGATCACCGCGTATGCCATGATCCAGTTGGCCGATCGGGGAACCTTCTTCGTGGAGCCGGGTTCAGACGCCTACGAGGGCATGGTCGTCGGAGAGAACCCACGGGCCGAGGATCTCGACATCAACGTGTGCCGGGAGAAGAAGCTGACCAACATGCGCCAGTCGACCGCGGACGTGATGGAGACACTGGCCCGCCCGCGCACACTGTCGCTGGAGGAAGCACTCGAGTTCTGCGCGAGCGACGAATGCGTCGAGGTCGCGCCGCAGGTCATCCGGGTTCGCAAGCTGGTGCTCGACGGCACGGCCCGCGGCCGGGCGCGGGCGCGGGCCAAGGCCCGTGACCGGCTGGCCCTGAGCTGAGAAGACGTCAGCTCCCGATTCCGGTCAGCGCCCGGACCTCCATCTCCGCCTGAAGCGCGGGGTCCGACCGATCCCTTCCTATCAGCGTGCCGATGACCGCACACGCGAAGGAGAGCGGGATCGACACGATTCCCGGATTGTTCAGGGGAAACCAGTGGAAATCGACGTTAGGCAGTATCGACGTCGGAGAACCCGACAGCACCGGCGAAAAAACCATCAGGACCAGGCAGGACAGCAGCCCTCCATAGATACCGCACAGCGTGCCGGTTGTGGAGAACCGCTTCCAATACAGCGACAGCACTATCGCCGGCAGATTGGCCGAGGCGGCGAGCGCGTACGCGAGACCGACCAGGAATGCGACATTTTGACCGTTGGCGACGATTCCACCGCAGATCGCGAGAGCACTGACGACGACCGCGGTCGTCCTGGCCACCCGGACCTCGGAACCAATACCCGTCTTCCGGAAGACCCGCGCGTACAGGTCGTGGGCGAATGATGCGGATGCGGTCAGGGTGAGCGCGGCGATCACCGCGAGGATGGTGGCGAACGCGACGGCCGAAATAATGGCCAGCAGCAGGGTGCCGCCGATGTGGAAGGCCAGCAGCGGCACCGCGGAGTTCTCGCCCCCCGGGGCCGACCTGATTGCGTTCGATCCGACCAGCGCCGAGGCGCCGTAGCCAAGTGCCAGGGTGCCAAAGTAGAATATCGCGGCCCACGACGTCACCCACACCACAGACTTGCGGGCTTCTCTGGCATTGGGCACCGTGTAGAACCGCATCAGGAAGTGCGGCATTCCGGAGGCACCCAGCAACAACGCCAAGGCAAGTGAGATAAAGTCCAACTTGGCGGTGTCGTTTTTCCCGTACTGAATGCCAGGCCCCAGTATCCTGTCGCCCAACGAATTGTTGCTCGACGCGGCGTCCAGCAGTGATGAGAGGTTGAAACCGAACTTGCCGAACAGGAAGATCACAATCAACACAACGGCGAACAACATCATGCTCGCTTTGATCATCTGTACCCATGTCGTGCCGGTCATCCCACCGACGAGCACGTAGAAAAGCATGATCACGCCAACTACGGCGATCACCACCGCCTGTTGCTGCTTGCTGTGCAAGTCGAGTAGCACCCCGATCAGCGCACCGATACCGGCCATCTGAGCCAGCATGTACATGAGCGAGATCAGCAGTGCGGAGACGGCGGCCGCGGATCTGACCGGACGCTGCCGCGCCCGGTAGCTGATGACGTCGCCTATCGTGAATCGTCCGGTGTTGCGCAGCGGCTCGACGACCAGCAGTTGGGCCACGAACCATGTGACGAGAAATCCCAATGAATAGAGGAACCCGTCGTATCCGTTGATCGCGATCGCGCCCGCTATGCCG
>JAFAZC010000112.1 GCA_019239965.1 Kutzneria sp.
GCGCCCCGCAAACGATCGTTGATCAACTACGACCATCAGGACTTACTCGTCTAGGTGCGGCGGTTTCTGCCTACGCGGTCCGCATGCTGACCGCCTCCGCCTCCCAAGAGGTTGAGGGCGTCTACGACACCGCCGCCTGGAGTGCACTCTTCTGGCGATGACAGCGCAACCCCGCGTCATGGACGAGTCGGTGTGACATGCTGTGTTTTCGTGACAGCGGACCAGTCGGAGGATGACCTCGGAGTCGTGCACAGCTGGGGCTCGGGCCCCGAGGTGGTGTTCCTGAGCAACCCCCTTGCCGACCCCGTGAACTGGTCGGCTGTCGTGCGCGATGAGCTGCTGGAGCTGGGCTGTCGCGTGACCACGTTCGAGCATCGGCCAGACAGGTTGGACTGGGGCAGCGCCGTGGGGTGCGTCGTCGAGTTTCTGGGGCGCCGCCGTGCACCGGTCGCGTTGGTGGGCTGGTCACAGGGGGCCGCGATCGCGCAGGAAGTAGCGCTCGCCTCACCAGAGGCAGTCACCTGCGCTGCGTTGTTAGCCACCTACGGCCGACAGAACGAGATCGACAAGACGCTTCAGCAGTCCTGGGACCGCCTCGCACAGGGGGACGACGACTTGGACAGCCTTCGCCTGGCCATGGCGCTGCTGACCGCGTACCCGCCGCAGCGCCTGGCCGATGACAACTTCGTCGCGCACATGCGAGCCAGGCAGGTCGACTGGGCAGGACGACCCGACCCACAGAAGAGACGGCGGGCAGGCACGTTCATCGCCACGTATCAGGATCGACTGCCAGCACTCGCGGCTGTCACGACACCCTGTCTTGTGATGGGATTCGAACTGGACACCGACACCTTTGCCGCCCGCGCACGCGAGGTGGCCCAGGCCATCCCGCGTGCGCGCTACGTCGAACTGGACGGCATCGCGCACGCGGCACCTTTCACCGACCCACAGCGCGTGTGGCCACCCGTGATCGACTTTCTGCGACGCCACCACCGCCCGCGATGACTGTCGACTGCTTCGACTGGCACATCGTGACGCCACGGGTCGGAACGCCGGAACACGGAGACTCACATGAGAAAGCTCAAGATCGTCGAACACATCTCGCTGGACGGTGTACTCCAGCATTCCGCCGACGACAGCGATTTCCCGCACGGTGACTGGACCGTGCCCTACCGGACTCCCGAGGGCCGGGACGCGGTGCTCGCAGGGCATGGCGAGAGCTTCGACCTGCTGCTCGGCCGCCGGACCTACGACCTCTGGTCGGGATTCTGGCCGACGGCGCCGAGCAGTCCGATGGCGGACCGCCTCAACGCGGCGACGAAATTCGTCGCGACCCACCGTCCGGAAAGCCTTGAATGGGGCCCGTCCCAGGGCCTTGGACCCGACATCGTCCAGGGCGTTCGCCGCGTCAAATCGCACGACGGCCCGGACCTCATCCTCTCGGGCAGCTCCACGCTGACCTCGACGCTGCTCGAACACGGGCTCGCGGACGAGATCTTGTTGATCGTCTACCCGATCCTGTTGGGCACGGGGAAGCGCCTCTTCGCGCAAGGAACCCCGGCACGGTCACTCGAGCTCGCCGGTACGACAACAACGCCATCCGGCGTCATCCTCAGCACCTACGCCGTTGCCGGGTCTGTGAAGACCGGATAGTTCGACGACGTCACACGTCCGCCACACCCTCAACCACGAAGAGCCTGCCAAGCGGCCGGGCGCGTGAGGCGCGCAGGCGGGCCACGCATGCCGAGCGAGTCACGGCTCGACCCGCACGTGAAGGCAGCCGCGGCAAATCAGTTTGGTGTCCCCGGGGGATGGTTGATCACGGCATGTACAGTCCTCCGCCGGCGGACAGCGCCGTGCCACTACTGTGCTCGACATGGCTGACCCGCCGTATCTGTGCGCCACCCGGGCGTCATACGACACCGTCGCCGCTGACTATGCCGAGCTGCTCCGCGACGAACTCGCTGCCAAGCCGGTGGACCGGGCAATGCTCGCCACGTTCGCCGAACTAGTGCGGGCCGAGGGCGCCAGGCCGGTTGCCGACATCGGGTGCGGGCCTGGCCGCATCACGGCGCACCTGTGCTCTCTCGGGGTGAGCGCCTTCGGGGTCGACCTGTCGCCGGAGATGGTCACCGTGGCCAGGCGGACGTACCCCCACCTGCGATTCGACGAGGGATCGATGAGCGCCCTCGACCTTGGCGACGCCGCGCTCAGCGGCATCGTGGCCTGGTACTCCATCATTCACACGCCACCGAATCAGCTACCAGAGGTGTTCGCCGAGTTCCACCGGGTCCTCAGACCCGGCGGCCACCTGCTGCTCGCGTTCAAGGCAGGAGACGAGCGCAGGCGTCTGGAGCACGCTTACGGCCACGCGATCTCGCTCGACGTCTACTGGTTAGAGCCTGACCGGGTGGCCGAGCTGGTGAGACACGCGGGGCTCGGCGTGCACGCCAGGCTGCTCCGCGAGCCGGACGAGACCGAAAAGGGCCCACAGGCCTATCTCCTGGCTCGCAGGCCGGTGATCGGGTAGACGGCGCCGGTTCTCACCAGCCCTCGTACGCTCTCCGCAGTGCCGCCAGGTCGAACTTGGTCATCGACAGCATCACCTCGGTGACGCGCGTGGACTTCTCGCGGTCTGGGTCGCTGAGCATGTCAAGGAGCGCGGCGGGAATGATCTGCCAAGACAGCCCGTATTTGTCCTTCAGCCAGCCACAGGCGATCTCCTGCCCACCTTCGGAGAGCCTGCTCCAGTAGTAGTCCACCTCGTCCTGGTCAGCGCACGGCACCTGGAACGAGACCGCCTCGTTGAACGTGAACTGCGGGCCGCCGTTCAGCGCGACGAACTTCTGGCCGTTGAGCTCGAATTCGACGGTCACGACCGTGCCGGCGGGCCCCGGGCCGGCGTCGGTGTAGCGGGCGACCCGTCCGAGCTTGGCGTCCCTGAAGACGCTGGTGTAGAAGTTCGCTGCTTCCTCGCCTTCGGTGTCGAACCACAGACACGTGGTGAGCGTCTTGTCGATCATCGATCCTCCCGCGCATGATCGTGCTTTCGCCTACCGAATCGATCGGCGCCGCAGACTCGTCGGCGGCGGTGGGGCCGGCACCCGGTCGACCCCGCCCCGGTGTCACCGCGTCGCCCGTGAGCCTGTGGCCTGGCCCGAGAGTAGTCAGTCCGTGGTTGAGGGAAACGTCCGATCAATGGGCTCACGAATTCTCAGCGTTCCCTCGGCACCGTATCGGAGCTTCAGCAGAGCCGGTGCGGATGCGTTGTGAGTCGGTTGAACAGTTGATGCCATGGAGGCAAGTCCAACCGTGGAGTCAACGACCACACAAGGAGCTCACAGTGGACCGTGTCCGGGACCTGACCGCGCTGGCAGCGCGCATTGGCATAGGTGTCATCTTCATCGCTCACGGCTGGCAGAAGTTCGCGCAGGACGGCATCGGTGCCACCGCGGCGCAGTTCGCCCAGCTGGGCGTCCCCGCCCCCACCCTGTCCGCGCTGTATGCCGTAACCGTTGAACTGGCCGGAGGAGCGGCCCTGATCGTCGGATTCGCGCTGCCAGTGGCCGGGATCGCGATAGTGCTGGACATGGCGGGCGCCTTCCTGTTCGTGCACGTCGGCTTCCCGCTGATCAGTCCGCGGGGTGGTGAGCTGGTCGTCGCGCTCGGGCTGGCCGCGCTGTATCTCGGCTTCGCCGGCGGCAAGTACAGTGTGGACACCGTGCTGTTCAATGCCCTCCGGAACAAGCGGTCCGTCACCGCTTGAACAGGTCGACGGTGGTCCGCTCGGTCGCTCGGCGCCGGGCAAGCAGGTCGGGGTCGAGGTTGCTGCACTGGACCAGTGTCGCGCCGGCGGACAGCACCGCGAGTAAGCCGTCGACAAGGCCGTCTTGGGTCGACCAGTCCATGGTGGACAGTACTCGGTCGTTCGGCCCTATCCCCAGTTCACCGGCACGCCGCGAAGCCAGCTCCGTGACCTCGTCGATGGTGTGGTCGTCCAGTGCGGGGGCATCGCCGGTCACCGGAGCGTAGGCGGCGAAGTCGTCGCCGAAGATCCGCGACTCGGTCACATAGTCGAGCGCCCCGCCCCCCGGCGGGGAATCCAGGCCGCGGCCCATCGGGTCGAGTGCGACGACAGCGGTCGTGCCGCTGCCGGAGGTGGCGCCATCGGGGCCGACGAAGGTCACGACGGCGCTGTCCGGGTCGCCGGTGATCCTTGCCCCGCACCACCACGCACCCAGCAGCACTCCCAGCGTCTGCCAGTGGCCCGGTAGCAGCACCGCGACCGAGTCGCCGAGCTCGACGTCCAGCTCGTCGCGCAGCCAGTTGGCGGTTTTGGCCGCCCAGTTGGCCACGGTGGCCGCCGAGAGTTCGACCCTGCTTTCCAGGGTGTCGTCGTAGTGCGTGATCACGGGACGAGACGGGTCCTTGAGGTAGGGCAGGAACAGGCGCTCCGTAACACTCACGGCGCCCAACCTACCGGCCCGGCTGCTTCCGGTGGTGTGCCGGCAGGGTGGCTGTACTGTGGAACCATGCGCATCCTGGTGACGGGCGGAGCGGGCTTCATCGGTTCCAACTACGTACGGAAGGTGATCGGCGGCAGCTATCCGGCGTTCGCCGGCGCCGATGTCGTCGTCCTCGACAAGCTCACGTACGCGGGCAACCAGGAGAACCTCGCCCCGGTCGCCGACAGTCCACAGCTGAGCTTCGTCCAAGGCGACATAAGCGACGCGGAACTGGTCAGCACGCTGATGGCTGGCACCGATACCGTTGTCCATTTCGCCGCCGAGTCGCATGTCGACCGCTCGATCCTGGCCTCCACCGACTTCGTGCGCACCAACGTGCTCGGCACTCAGGTGCTCCTACAGGCCGCGCTGGACGCTGGTGTGGGCAAATTCGTGCACATCTCCACCGACGAGGTGTACGGCTCGATCGAGCGGGGATCCTGGACCGAGGACCACGTCCTCGAACCGAACTCGCCGTACTCGGCGGCCAAGGCCGGCTCCGATCTGTTGGCAAGGTCCTACTACCGCACCCACGGGCTTCCCGTGTGCGTGACGCGCTGCTCGAACAACTACGGGCCGTACCACTTCCCGGAGAAGGTCATCCCGCTGTTCATCACGAACCTCATCGATGGCAAGCCGGTTCCGCTCTACGGCGACGGCCAGAACGTGCGTGACTGGCTGCATGTCGACGACCACTGCCGCGGCATCCAGCTGGTCGCCGAGGCCGGCCGACCCGGTGAGATCTACAACATCGGAGGCGGAACGGAACTGACCAACCGCGAGCTGACCGAGAAGCTGCTTGCCGCCACCGGACGCGACTGGTCGTTCGTGCGTCCGGTGACCGACCGCAAGGGGCACGACCGGCGCTACTCGGTGGACATCACCAAGATCAGTGCTGAGCTTGGCTACCAGGCGCAGATCTCCTTCGAACAAGGTCTTGCCGACACCGTGCGCTGGTATACCGAGAACCGAGCCTGGTGGGAGCCGCTGAAGCAGCGCGCCGCGCTGACGGTCGCCTGACCCATGTACCGACAGCTTGCCGTGCTGGTGCCCGGTGGTCACGGCCAGCTGGGCAGCGACCTGGCCGCACGAGCTGGCGAAGTCGCCCTGCTGCGCGCACCCGGGTCGGGGGAGTTCGACGTGACCGAGCCGGCCTCGGTCGACCGTGGTGTCGCCAGCTTCGTCGATGACGCCGTGAAGGCGGGGCTGAGACCGGTGGTCGTCAACGCGGCGGCCTACACGGCTGTCGACGCCGCTGAGACCGCGCCGGATCGGGCATACGCCGTCAACGCCAGGGGCGCCGGCACAGTGGCGAGAACGGCGGCCGCATACGGCGTGCCGATGGTGCACGTGTCAACGGACTACGTCTTTCCCGGCGACAGTGATCGGCCGTACCGACCAGAGGATCAGACCGCCCCGAAGTCCGTCTACGGCAAGAGCAAACTGGCCGGTGAACGGGAAGTGCTCGATGCCGGCGACCTGACCTGGGTGGTACGCACCGCATGGGTGTACGGCGCATCCGGGGCCAACTTCGTCAAGACGATGGTGAAGCTGGAGAGACGGCACGAGACCGTGTCTGTCGTGGACGATCAGCGTGGGTCACCGACGTGGTCGGCGGACCTCGCCGCAGGTCTGCTCGACCTCGCCGCCGCCGCGGTCCGGACCGAGCCGCCGGTGCGGCGAGTGCTGCACTGCACGGGTGGCGGCGAGACGACCTGGTACGGCTTCGCGCGGGCGGTCTTCTCGGAGCTGGGTGCCGATCCCGAGCGGGTACGTTCGTGCAGCACGGCGGACTTTCCGAGACCGGCCCCCCGACCCGCGTACTCGGTGTTGTCCGGCGAGGCTTGGCGAGAGGCGGGACTCACCCCGCTGAGGGGCTGGCGCGAAGCGCTGGCCGCCGCGTTTTCCGCCAGCGGTGACGCGTTTCGGGAGTGACCGGCAGATCGAGGCACTAGCTGGCGGCCCGCCGGTAGGCGGCGACGGTGGCCTCCGCGCAACCACGCCACGTGAACCGGGCGGCATGAGCCCGGCGAGCGGCAAGCACGTCGGAGGACGGGGGATCGTCCAAGGCGTCGGTCAGCGCGGCGGCCAGCGCCGCGGCGTCCGCGACGGGAACAAGGTGCGCCTGTCCTCCAGCGACCTCACGCAGCGCCGGTACGTCCGAACAGACAACCGGAACGTTGCATGCCAGGGCTTCGAGGACGGGAAGACCGAATCCTTCGTTTCTGGACGGAAGAACCAGCACCGACGCTCCTGCCACGACGCTGCGTAGGTCTACATCGGACAGATAGCCGACGTTCCTGATCCGTTCGCTCACGGCGAAGTGACCGGGACCGACCAGCACCAGCGGCGGAAGCGTCGGAGCGAGGGCATGCGCGTCGAGCAGTGTGGGCAGACCCTTGCGTGGACCGTTCCCACCGACGAACAGCAGGTATGACTCGGGCAGCCCGAGTCGGCGGCGCAACGGCTCACCAGGGGGTCGGGCGGCGAACCACGCCGGATCGACGCCGAGCGGCGTGACCGCGATCCGGTCCGCCGGCACGCTCAGCCGTTCGCTGACGACGTCGGCGACCGCATGCGTCGGTGTGCACACGATGTCCGCGCGGGCCGCGCACTTGCGCACCAGCTCCGGAAGTTCCCGGTCACTCGGCGGCAGTTCGGCCACCGAGTCGAGGAAGTCGAGGTCGTGCACGGTCATCACGCCCGCTGACCACAACGCGGGCGGCAGCACGAAGTTCGTACCGTGCACGACGTCAGCCAGACCGGCGTACAGCTCCGCGGGAGGGAAGGACGACTTCAGCCACGACTTGCGCAGCAGTCGTGCGGGTACGGGCAGGCCGCGGGCGAGCACTCCGTGCGGTAGGACGGAGCGGAGCCCGCGCCAGCCCCGGATCGTGTATGCGACGACGCGGACGTCCAGCTCCGGTGTTGACGCGAGCTCCTCGGCGAGCGCGGCGGTGTACCTGCCGATCCCGGTCCTGTGTCCCAACAGTGGGGTGCCGTCCAGCAACACCCTCATTCGTTCAGCCACGGTTCGCGCCTCCGCCCCGGAGATGCTGGCCCGACACCCGACGCAACCGCCCGGCGACTCGCCGCACCAGTTCGACGGGTCCTCCGTTGTCCAGATACTCCCGGATGAGGGAGAGATCCCTGCGCAGCACGCCCGCCGCCCCGAGGGGCTCGTTGCGCACCAGCGGCCCCGCGGCCGGCAGGCGGTCGGCCGCCGGGTGCGGGGAACGGCAGAACTCGACCAGCGGGGCCAGCGTGACCTCCCACGTGAACCGTTCGCGGACAACGGATATCCGGCTTCGGCAGGCGGCCGAGAACTCCTCGTCGTAGAGCGTCCGGTCCAACGCTTGCGCCAGTGCGTCAGGATCCTCGGCAGGCACGACGACCCCGAGCCGCTCGTGACGGACAAGATCGGCGAAGCAGTCCCCGTCCGTCGTCACGATCGGCAGTCCGGCCCACAGGTAATCCAACACTCTGGTACGGAAGGCGAACGTCGTCTCGACGTGCTCGAAGTGTGTCGTCACACCGCAGTCGGCGTCCAACAGCCAGTTCTGCCGCTCGGTGTAGGGCACCCAGTGCTCGTTGAAGAACACATGTCGCCCCTCCAGCTCGAGATGTTTGGCCAGGTCCCTTGTCCTGTCGGCGATTCCCATGTCGGGAACCTCGGGATTGGGATGCTTCATGCCGAGAAAGAGCAACCGCAGATCGGGTCTGGTGCCGTGCAGCCGATTGATGGCGTGCACCAGCGTCAGCGGGTCGAACCAGTTGTAGACCCCGCCTGCCCACAGCACCACTTTGTCGGTCGGCTCGATGCCGCTGATCGCACCCTTGATCGCGGCTGCGGTGCGCTGCGGGGGTTTGCCGGGCAGTCCGAAAGGCACCTCGGCGAGTAGCGAGCGCAGGCTGGGATCGGAGTCATAGAGCTCGGGTGTCAGCCTGCCGATCGCCGCGAGGTGGCCGAGCCAGAAGTGCCGTTGGCGCTGCGACGCGCAGAGGAAGAAGTCGCCGCGCCGCAACTGCGCGTTGAGGACCCTGGTGACACCGGCGAGGTCCTTGCCGCGCTGCTCGTCGGTGCCGTCCTTGGCCTGTTCGAGCAGTTCCAAGTGCATCGGGTCGTAGACGTCGCAAACCACGATCTTGTTGTTGCCCGGTTTCTTCAGCTCGGGAAGGAACTCGAGCACATGTCCCTGCAACACCACCACGTCCGCCCAGTCGGCATGGCCGGCCAGGTCTCGACGGCCGGAGTACGCCACCGCGAACGGTGCCTCCGGCGGGCGGCAGCGCGGATTGATCGTGACCAGCCGCACATCGTGCTCGCCGGAGAGCACGTCCGCGATGTGCCACGCCCTGATCGCGGGGCCGGCCATCGCCTCGGCGATCGCGTCACCGGTGACGACCAGGATTCGCCGCGGTCTGCCGAACATCTGGTCGAGACCGAAGACCTCGACGAGGATCTCGTGCGCGGCGAGGTAACGCGGCAGCGGGTAGGCGGGCTCCATGGCTTTGCGCATCAGTGACACGAGGTCCGCGTCAGTGCGTACCCTCGCGGCCTGTTCGATTTCCCTCGACTTGGCCAGCGCGGGCAGCATCTCGACGAACTGGTCGATGGCCAGCAGACCAGCGAGGGTGCTCCTCGGTACCGGGACGGGTTCGGCATCGTCAGCAGGGTCGGCGGGACGCCTGGTGATCTCCAGCTGGCCGGCGTCGAGTCCGCCGCGGGCGGTCGCCCTGCGCACCGCGAGCGCCAGCGCCGCCGGCAGTGCCGTGGCCAAGGTCTGCTCGGAGAGATTCTTGTACAGCAACGCGAGCGCGTTGCGTTCCAACAGATAATACTCTCGCGATATATCCACTGTGGACATCGATGCGTGATGTCGGTGGTAGCTGATCGAACTCGGCTCGTAACGCACCCGCCACCCGCGCAGGTTCAGCCGCCAGCCGAGGTCGACGTCCTCGTAGAACATGAACAGTCGCTCGTCGAACCCGTCGAGTGCGCGGAACACCTCGGCACGGACGAACAGGGCCGACCCGGTGCCGAACAGCACATCCCGGGCCATCTCGTGGGCACCATCGTCCGGCTGACCGGCGAAACGCTTGTAGCCCATGCCGAACCAGGTAAGGCCGCCGTCGACGAAGTCGATCAGCTTGCCTTCCCAGTCGAGCACCTTGCTCGCCACCGCGCCGACGGTCGGGTCCGTGCGCAGGACTGCGACCGCCGCACCGACCCAGTCGGAGTGCGGTCGCGCGTCGTTGTTGAGAAAGGCGAGCACCTCTCCGGTGGCATGCCGCGCGCCGAGGTTGCAGCCGCCGGCGAACCCCACGTTGTCCGGCGCTCGCACCAGTCTGACCCCGGGTTCCGCGGCGAGCCGGTCGGCACCGCCGTCCCCGGAGGCGTTGTCCACACAGATCAGCTCTAGCCTGTCCGCCGGGTAAGTCACCTCGGAGCGCAGCGCGCGCAGGCAGGTCAGGGTGTCCTCGATGCCGCGGTAGTTGACCACCACCACCGACACGAGGGGGAGCGATCCCCCTGCTCGCACGTGTTCTCCCTTCGCAGGTGACGGTCTAAGCCTGCACCACGGCTCGGTGGAGTCCCCGACCGGGCATGGCGAGCGCCGATGATCGGCCGCCGCGGCTCCGGCGCGAACCTTAGCGTGCAGAGAGAAAACCCGGGATGTCCGGACGTGTTCTCGCCTCGTTCGTCGGCAACTGGCCGACGTCACCATGTGCGCGTGAGCCTCAGCGGCCAGCCCACTCCGCCCACACGGTGCGCCGGCACACGCTGGACCGACGGCCGATCCGTATCCGTGCGATCAAGGTCGTTGGCATACGCGCCGCCACGTCGCACAACACCACCAACCTCGGCCCGACCCTGAGGTTGACGGGCCGCTGCCGGTCCCCCCTGGCCGCGAGCAGCGCCGTGATCACCGCGAACCGGGCGGCCTGGCCGGCGGCCACCGCCATCGGCGCGCACCTGAGCAGGGTAAGCAAACGATTGCGCTCGTTCCAGTGGTGGAACCGGCGCGAACCAAGTCGGCTGCTGGCACCATGCCGGTGCACGACCTTCGCCGGCCCGACCGAGATCACCCGCCAGCCCCCCAGCCGCAGCCGCCACGCCGTGTCGGTGTCCTCGTAGTAGCAGAAGAATCCGGCCGGCACACCGCCGACGGCCCGCAACCGGTCGGTGCGCAGCAGAGCCGCGCCACCGCAGAAGCCGAACACCTCACGGCCGGAGAACGCCAGGTCGGCGCCGTACCCGTCCGCGGTGAGCCGCACGCCCACCGACTGCACCGACCGGTCCGGCAATTCCAGCGCGGACGCCGCGGCCGCCGCGCCGGGATCGGCGTCCAGTGCTTCCTCCAGGGCCGTCAGCCAGCCGGGAGCGGGGACGGTGTCGTCGTTGAGCCAGGCGACGAACTCGGTCTCGACGTGCGGCAACGCCGCCGAGAGCGCGCCAGCGTATCCCCGGTTGCGGGCAAGCCGGATCACGCGGTGGCCCGACAGCTTCTCGGCGGTACCGTCGCGGGAGGCGTTGTCCATCACCAGCACGTGGTGGGCGCGCTCCTGCGCGGCGAGAGCGGCCAGGCAGGCGTCGATGTGCTGGCTGCCCCGCCAGGTGACGACGACAACGGTGGTTCGGGCTGCGGCCACGAGGCGTGACAGTACCTGTCACCCTGGTCGGATGCCCGAGCTCGTCGTGCTCACCGAGCAACTGCTCGCCCCCGTGCCGGGAGGAACCGGTCGCTACACCCGCGAACTCGCCGCCGCGCTCGCGGCGACCGCGCCAGCGGGGTGGACGGTCACCGGCGTGGTGGCGCGGTGCGCGGATCCGGGCGCGGCGGTGATCGCCGGGGTGCGGGGTCCCAGAATGCTGTCACTGCCGCGACGGGCGCTGGCGGCCGCGTGGGCACGCGGCCTGCCGCTGTGGCCCGGCGGGGACTCCGTGCACGCACCGACTCCGTTCGCCCCGACGACCGTCAAACGCGGCCACGCCCTCGTGGTGACCGTGCACGACGTCGTGCCGTGGACCTATCCGGAGACGTTGACCAGGCACGGGGCCGCCTGGCACCGGACAATGATCTCCCGGCTGACCCGTCGGGCCGGCGCCGTCGTGGTCCCGACGGCCGCCGTCGCCGGTGAACTGGCGCGGTACGCACCCGGCCCGGTCGGAATCCACGTCGTCGGGCACGGCGTGCCGTGCTCGGTCGTCCGCGCGCCCGCCGACGCCAGTGCGACCGTGAAGCGATTGAAGCTGCCCCCTGGGTATGTGCTCGCGGTCGGCACCGTCGAACCCCGCAAGGGTCTGGACGTACTGGTCGAGGCGATGGGCCTGCCCGATGCTCCCGACCTGCCGCTGCTGATCGTGGGACCGGCGGGGTGGGGCGGGGTCGACCTCACCCAGCTCGCCGCGGGCAGGCCGGCCGGCCGCGTGCGGTGGCTGGGCCGGCTCACCGACGCCGAACTGGCGGTCGTGTTGCGTGGCGCCACGGTACTGGCGGTGCCGAGCCGGGACGAGGGCTTCGGTCTGCCGCTGCTCGAGGCCATGGCAGCGGGTGTGCCCGTGGTCCACTCCGACGCGCCCGCCCTCGTCGAGGTGGCCGGCGGCGCCGGGGTCGTCGCCCGCCGGGGTGATCCGGTCTCATTGGCGCAAGCGCTTGGCGCCCTTGTCGGCGACCCGAACCGGGCCGCGGCCAATGCCGAGGCGGCGAAGACCCGTGCCGCCGACTTCACCTGGCAGCGCGCGGCCGAGTCGGTGTGGCGGCTGCACCTGCGGCTACGGCGCTGATTGTGCGATCTCGGAGCACAGGTCCCGGCCCGCGCCGTACCCTGCTTTGGTGCACCATGCGGACCCCAGTGTGTTGATCGACGCCACCGCCGTGCCCGTCGATCGGGGCGGTGTTGGCCGGTATGTCGACTCGCTTGTCGCGGCCCTGTACTCCGATGGTGCCCCCCTCAGTGTCGTCTGCCAGTCCCGGGACGCTGAGCTCTACACCCAGCTCGCCCCGTCCGCGCGGATCGTCGTTGCCAAGGAGTCGGTCGCCACGAGGACCGCAAGACTGACCTGGGAGCAGACGGCGCTGCCCCTGCTCGTCCGCAGGCTCGGCGTCGACGTTGTCCACTCACCGCACTACACGATGCCGCTGGCGTCGGCCTCCGTCCTGTACCCCGCCTTTCAGACGGCCTCGGTCCGCGCGAGGGGATCCGCGGCCTCGGTGGTGACTCTGCACGACGCCACGTTCTTCACCGACCCGACGCTGCACTCCTCGGTCAAGGCGCGGTTCTTCCGGATGTGGACGAGGACCTCACTTGCCATGGCCGCCCTGTGCGTCGTGCCGAGCAGGGCGACGGCCGACGAGCTGGTGCGCACCGCCGCGGCGGACAGGAGGATGCTCCACATCGCGCCGCACGGTGTCGACACCGAGCGGTTCCACCCACCGTCTCCGGAGGAGGTCGCTGCCGCGCGCACCGCACTCACCCTTGGCGATACGCCGTATGTGGCGTTTCTCGGCGCGCTGGAGCCGCGCAAGAACGTGCCGGCGCTGATCCGCGGGTTCGCCAGAGCCTGCCAGGGGCAGGCCAGGCCGCCGGCGCTCGTGCTCGCCGGTCAGCCGGGATGGGACACCCGGGTCGAGGAGGCGTTGGACGCCGTGCCGCACCGGGTCCGGGTGATCCGTGCCGGCTACCTGCCATTCGAGCTGCTCGCCGGCTTCCTTGGCGGCGCACTCGTGCTGGCCTACCCGAGCCTCGGCGAGGGCTTCGGGCTGCCTGTGCTGGAGGCGATGGCAAGCGGCGCGTGTGTGCTCACCACCCGAAGGCTCAGTCTCCCCGAGGTGGGCGGCGACACGGTCGCGTACTGCGGCGTTGGCGCCGGCGACATCGCGGCCGGCCTCACAGAGCTGCTCAACGACCCAGCCCGCAGGGCAAGCCTCTCGGCCGCGGCCCAGCTGCGCGCCAAGGAGTTCTCCTGGGCGGCCAGCGCGGCCCGGCACCGGGAGGCGTACAGCAGGGCCGCGCTGCTGCACCGCGGCGGTGAGCGCGGGCGGCGACGACCCCCGCGCCCAGCCGCCGGCCCCGAAAGGTTGCCATAGATCCCGAAACGGTGCTGTTCCCGCACTTCAGTGGCCGCGTCGGTCGGCATGCCACCGGGACGGTTGGTATAACCTCGCCCACTGTGAAGACCTACGGCGGCGAGCTCGCGGTCGTGACCGTCACCTACTCGCCGGGCCCGACGCTGGACGCCTTCCTCGACACGCTCACGCGGGCCACGAGCCGGCCGGTGCGGGTGGTGCTCGCGGACAACGGGTCGACCGACGGGGTGCCGGAGCGCGCCGCCAAGGAACGGACGGGTGTCCGACTCCTACACACCGGTGGCAACCTCGGCTATGGAGGCGCCGCCAACAGGGCCGTCGCCACGCTGCCCGACGACGTGGGTTGGGTCGTGGTGGCCAATCCGGACCTGCGCTGGACACCGGGATCGCTGGACGCCCTGCTCGCGGCCGCTGAGAGGTGGCCGCGCGGGGGCAGTTTCGGTCCGCTGATCCGTGAACCCGGCGGCCGGGTGTACCCGTCGGCGCGGCTGCTTCCCTCACTGGGCAAGGGAATGGGGCACGCGCTGTTCGGCAAGATCTGGCCGGACAACCCGTGGACGCGGCAGTACCGCCAGCAGACCAGGGCTGTCGCGGAACGGGCGGCGGGCTGGCTGTCCGGTTCGTGCCTGCTGATCCGGCGGACCGCGTTCGACTCCGTCGACGGCTTCGACTCGACGTACTTCATGTACTTCGAGGACGTCGACCTCGGCGACCGGTTGGGGAGGGCGGGGTGGCTCAACGTCTATGTACCCTCCGCCGAGGTGACGCACATCGGCGGCCACGCCACCGCGCGTGCGGCCCGGCCAATGCTGACCGCACACCACGAGAGTGCCTACAAGTACCTTGCCGAACGGTATTTCGGACCGTGGTGGGCGCCGCTGCGACTGGTGATCCGGGCCGGCCTGGCCCTGAAGCTGACCTGGGAACTCAGGTCTGTTCGGGATCGAGTGCACCGCTGAGCCGCTCGGAGAGCGACAGTCGGCGGCCGCTGATCTGCTGGGTGGTCGGGATGAGCCCGGGCAGTTGTTTGGTGGCTGGCTCCGGTTCAGGGCTCTGCTGCTGCGGCACGGGCACCCCTCCGCTGGCCACCTCCGCCGGGATGACCACCGTGATCTCCGGATCCGCGGCGCTCACCACGGCTCGGGGGATCCTCGCCGTCGTCTTGGCGTCCATCGGGGAGGTGGCGTTGTCTGGTGTCACCACCCATCGGCTGCGAGCGCTCGCTCGTGCGAGTGTGGCATCGGCTCGGTCACGGGGGTCCATCTCCCGGCCCCTCCTCACTCTGCCTACTCACGGGCGGCACCGTCGGGCCGCACACCCGGACGGTCTCGTCACATGCCACAGTATTCCCTCGGTTGCCGTCCGTGTCAGCTGAGGAGGGATTCGGCATGTCGCCCGATTCGACCCAATCGCCCACGATGTCGCCGCCGCTGAGCGGAGTCGACGCAGTCGTGCTGGTCGGCGGAAAAGGGACGAGACTGCGCCCGCTGACGCTATCCGCGCCCAAGCCGATGCTGCCCACCGCGGGCGTTCCCTTCCTCACCCATTTGCTTTCCCGGATCCGCTCCGCCGGGATCACTCACGTCGTGCTGGGCACGTCGTACAAAGCCGAGGTGTTCGCCGAGTACTTCGGCGACGGATCACGGCTTGGCCTCGAACTGGAGTATGTCGTCGAGACCGAGCCGCTGGACACCGGTGGCGGCATCCGCAACGTGGCCGACCGGCTCCGTGCGGACGACGTGATGGTGTTCAACGGTGACGTGCTGTCCGGGGTCGACCTCGCCGAGGTGGTCGGCACGCACCGCGACAACGCCGCCGACGTCACGCTGCACCTCGTCAAGGTGGATGACCCCCGTGCCTTCGGCTGCGTGCCCACCGACGCGGACGGGCGCGTCACAGCGTTCCTCGAGAAGAGCGACAGCCCGCCGGCCGACCAGATCAACGCCGGTTGCTACGTGTTCCGGCGCGAGGTGCTGATGACCATTCCGGCCGGCCGGCCGGTGTCGGTGGAACGCGAGACGTTCCCCGGGCTGCTTGCCGAGGGAAGGCGGCTGCAGGGCCATGTCGACGCGTCCTACTGGCTCGACCTCGGCACGCCCGGTGCGTTCGTGCGGGGCTCGGCCGACCTGGTCCGAGGTGTCGCACCGACGGCCGCGTTGCCTGGTCCGGTCGGGGAAGCACTCGTGCTCGAGGGAGCCACGGTGCACCCTGAGGCGGTGGTCACCGGTGGGTCCACCATCGGTGCCGGATGTGTCGTCGGCGCCGGCGCGCGCCTCGACGGAGCGGTGTTGTTCGACGGCGTCTCGGTCGCGGACGGCGCGGTCGTGCACCGATCGCTGCTCGGCGCGCGGTCCTCGGTCGGCGCGGGCGCCGTGCTGCGTGATGCCGTTGTCGGCGATGGTGCGTCGATCGGCGCCCGCTGCGAGCTGCTCGGCGGCGCGCGGGTGTGGCCGGGAGTCAGCCTGCCCGAGTGTTCCGTCCGGTTCTCCACCGACGCATGATCGTCTCGAGCTGGCGGCCGGCGTTTCCCCTTGACGTGGCCGCCGTGCTCGGACCGCTGCGGCGGGGCTCGGCGGATCCCACGTTTCAGACCGGGGCCGACAACGTGCTCTGGCTGACGGCCAACGCCGACACCGGTCCCGCGTCACTGGCGCTGCGCCGACGGGGTGAGGAGGTCGTGGCCACCGCGTGGGGAGCCGGTGCGGACGAGGTGCTCGCCGGGGTGCCCGGGCTGCTCGGCGCGGACGATGACGACTCCGGTTTCCAGCCGCACCACGATCTCATCGCCCAGACCCGGCGGCGGATGCCGGGTCTGCGGCTGGGGGCCACCGGTCGGGTGTGGGACGTGCTGGTGCCCGCGGTCCTGGAGCAGAAGGTCACCGGGTACGAGGCGCGACGGTCGTGGCGCGAACTGTGCCGACGCTACGGCTGTCCGGCTCCCGGCCCCGCGCCGGACGGGATGCGTGTGCCGCCGACACCCGAGGCGGTGCTGCGGATCCCCGACTGGGAATGGCATCGCGCTGGCGTCGACGGCGCCCGCAGGACAACACTGCTCAACGCGGCCGCCTGCGTGCACGCGCTGGACAGTGTCACCAAGCTGCGGCTGATCCCCGGTGTCGGACCATGGACCGCGGCTGAGGTGGCGCAGCGGGCCTGGGGTGATCCGGACGCGGTCAGTGTCGGGGACCTGCACATTCCCGGGCTCGTCGGCCAGGCGCTCGTGGGGCACCCGCTCGACGACGAGGGAATGCTCGAGGTGCTCGCGCCCTATGCGCCGCAACGCCAGCGGGCGGTCCGCTACGTCGAGGCCTCCGGATTCCGCCGTCCCCGCTACGCACCTCGGTATCGGGCGCGCGACTACCGGACCATCTGAGAATCAGGGCACCAGGCTGTCCAGATCGAGGGTGACCGGAGCCGGCGAGGTGACGGAGACCTGTCCGGTCCCGGCCGTGACGTTCTGCCGGTAGGAGCCCGCGACCAGCTCATAGGCGTCGAGGGTCGCACGACGCGCGATGTCCACGATCCAGTAGTGCGGGATGCCGAATTCGGCGTACTCGGCGAGCTTGGTGATCCGGTCGGTTCGCGCGCTGCCCGGCGAGATGACCTCCACGACCAGCATCACGTCTTGTGCGCTGAACCGCTTCGGTGCGCCGTCAAGCAGAGCCGTAGAGGTCACGACCAGGTCAGGTGCCCGCACGATTGGCGGGAACTGCTCAACGAGCACCACGTCCACGTCTGGGCAGGTTTCCAGGCCGGACGGTTCCCAGGCGGAACCCAGCTGCCGCGACAGCCGCTTGATGACCAGTTGATGCAGCGGCAACAGGCGAGGCGTCGTCTGTAGTATTCCCTCCACCAGTTCGAACCGGCGGCTGGTGTCCTCGGGTAGCGCGAGCCACTCGTCGAATGTGAGCAGATCGTCTGGCCACAGTGTCGCGCTCATCGCTGCCCTCCTCTCCTGACGCCGCCGCGACAGAGCGAGTCCGACCAACTCGGGCACCGTGTCGACATCGGACGGCAAGGCATCAACCGGCCACCACCGCAGATCCGTGGATTCGGCGCTGCGCACCGCCTTCGCCCCCACCGGTGCGGTCACCGCGAAGCGGACGTCGAAGTGTCTCGTGGGCACACCGAGCGAGCAGGTGATGGGGTGCACATCCACATGCAGCGGAACCGGATCGATGGCGAGGCCGTCGATGCCGGATTCCTCGGTCGCCTCACGCAGCGCGGCGGCGACCAGCGTGGGGTCCGTCGGCTCGCAGTGTCCACCGAGCTGAAGCCAGCGCCGCACACGTGGATGCAGCGTCAGCAGCACCCGCTCCGCCTCGGCGTCGAGCACCACGGCCGACGCGGTGAGGTGCCCGGGCTCGCAGGCCCGCAGACAGGCATCGGCTCGTGCGGACAGGAATCCGAGAAACGCCTGACGCAGCGACTCTTGGTCCATTGCCTCCGGCTGCCATGCCGCCAGCGTCGACTCCGCGTCAGAATGCAGAGTCACCGCAGGACCAGTCCGTCCTGAATGGACGCCGGCGGCCGGGGGCCGCGGACACCGTCCGCGGGATGCCCTACCGCGACCGCGCCAAGTGGCTCCCACGTCTCGGGGAGATCAAGGACCTCGCGCACCGTGTCAGGACAGAAGATCGTCGATGACACCCAGCACGACGCCAGGTCCTCGGCGGCGAGCGCGACGAGCAGTCCCTGTACCGCGGCACCCCCGGCCACCGTGAACATGGTCAGCTCCGCCTGCCTGCGGCGTTCGTCGGGGTAGTCGTGCGCGCCTTCGCGGACCAGGAAGGGCAGCACCAGCTCCGTCGCACCGTAGAGAAGGTCGCCGCGACGGATCCTGCGCCGCACCACGTCCTCGGTGAACCCGTCAGCGCGCAGATCGACCTGCCACCGCTCCCGCATCTGATCCAGCAGTTTCGCGCGGACCGCCCGGTCGCGCACCCAGACGAACCGGACCGGGCGCGTGTGGTGCGGCGCAGGTGCGGTCAGTGCCGCTCCGACGGCCCGGCGCAGTGCCTGCTCGTCCACCTCGGTGTCGGCATAGGAACGGACGGATCTCCTCAACAGCACGGCTTCCCGCCGACCCTGGGCAAGCGCTTCGGTGGTGCCGAGTCGGAACAGGTCCTCGTCGACTGGACGCACCAGGTCGCGTGCGGTCGATCCGTCGTCGACGAGGGTCAGACCCCGCACGACGGCGACCGGCGTCGCACCGAGCTTTCCCTTGACAAGATCGGCGGCCGCCGCGATCTCGTCGGCGACGGCCACCTCGGTGACCACCAACTCGTTGCCGTGCTCGTCGAGTTGGCCGGCGTAGCGGTGCACGACGGACAACCCGGCTGAGCCGATCGCGGCGTCGGTCTGGCCGATACGCCAGGCACGGCCCATCGTGTCGGTGATCACGACCGCGACGGTGACGCCGAGCAACTCGCCGAGTCGCGCGCGTATCGCGCCGGCTGAGGAGTCGGGGTCGAGCGGCAGCAGTGCGAGCTCACCGGGAGCGACGTTGGAGGCGTCCACTCCGGAGGCGGCCTGCACGATCCCGAGCCGGGTCTCCGTGATCAGGGTCTGTCTGAAGCCGGCGACCACCCTGACCGACTCGTCGAGCACGAGCTGGCGACGCAGTGCCTCCCGCTCGGTGGGGTCGGTCGGCGCGGTGACGAGACGCCCCTCCGCTTTGGACACGACCTTGCTGGTGACAACGACGACATCGCCGGTGCGCAGCCATGGGGCCGCCGCCGCGATCGCTCCGGCGAGATCGTCGCCCGACCGGAACTCGGGAAGGCCCGGCACCGGAAGGATGTCAAGGCCGCCAGTCGCGGCATGATCATTCACAACGTCACCCCGGCGAGTTCCAGCGCGGTGCGAGCCATCCTCGCCGTCGCATCCACATCGGACATCAGAAGCGGTATGGCGCGGACCCGCACGCCAGGCAGGTCGACGTTCTCGTTCTCGGCGATCAGCCACCCGTCGAGCACCCCGTCCTGGGTGGTCGACCGGGAGCCGTAGTGCCGTCCGACGGCTTCGGCGCTGGTCGCGACGCCGATCGCGGTCAGGCAGGCGTCCGCCATCCCGCGAACCGGCCGGCCGCCGATGATCGGTGACACCCCGACAACGCCGGCGGCCGTCTTGCGGATCGCCTCCCGCAGCCCCGGCACCGAGAGCACGGTGCCGATACTGACCACCGGGTTGGACGGCGCGAACAGCACGGCGTCGGCCTGCTCGACGGCTTCGAGGACACCGGGGCCCGGCGTGGCCTCCTCGGCGCCGACGGGCACGATCGAGTGCGCGGGCAGTTCCGCATGGTGGCGTACCCACCACTCCTGGAAGTGGATCGCCTTCCTCTCTGGCTCGCCGTCCTGTCCGGGTTCCTCGACGACGACATGTGTCTCCACCCGGTCGTCGGTCATCGGCAGCAGCCGCACACCCGGCCGCCACCGGTCGCACAGCGCTTCGGTGACATCCGACAGCGGATAGCCGGCACGCAGCATCCGCGAGCGCACCAGATGGGTCGCGATGTCGCGGTCCCCGAGCCCGAACCAGGTAGGGTCCGCGCCGTAAGCGGCCAGCTCCTCCTTGACGGTCCAGGTCTCCTCGGCGCGGCCCCAGCCTCGTCCCGGATCGATACCGCCGCCCAACGTGTACATGCACGTGTCCAGGTCGGGACAGACCCGCAATCCGTGAAGCCACACATCGTCGCCGGTGTTCACCACCGCGGTGATCTCGGCATCCGTCCTGTCATCAGAAGGACCGACCGGCGGCAGGCCCAGTGCGGCTTTCACACCGAGAAGAAATCGGGCCCCGCCAACGCCGCCGACCAGTACGACAACTTTCACACCACGATAGTGCCACGCGTTCCGAAGTCGGCTCAGTGCAGCCAGAAGCGGAACAGGTACCCGCCGGTCACCGCCGGGTCGCTGTCCCCACCGATGAGGCCGAACACGGCGGTGCCAACCAGGACAAGAGTCTGGTTGACCCACCGGACTCCGAGCACAAGGGCGAACAGCACCAGTGGGGCCCACATCCGCGCCTTCGCGCCGATCTCCTGCGCCCTCGGCGACAGGTGGGGCGCGATGACGCCGTACCCGTCGAAACCGGGGACCGGCAGGATGTTGAGCAGGAAGGTGAGCGCCTGGAGGTAGGCGAGATAGGACAGGGCGACGGCCAGTCCGAACGGCATCGGCACGACCGCGACGGCCAGGCTCAGCAGGAGGCCGAGGAGCAGGTTGATCAGCGGGCCCGCGAGGGACACCAGCGACTCCACCGTCCTGGACCGCAGCGCGTAGTGGTTGATCAGTACCGCGCCACCGGGCAGCGGGAGACCTCCGATCGCGAGGAAGAGCAGCGGCAGCACGATGCTCAGCAGGGGGTCGGTGTAACGGCGCGGGTCGAGCGTCAGGTAACCGCGCAGACGCACTTCGTGGTCGCCGCCTCGGTGTGCGACGAACGCATGCCCGAACTCGTGCAGACAGAGGGAAACAACCCAGCCGCCGAGAACGAACAACACGATGCCCGC
>JAFAZC010000014.1 GCA_019239965.1 Kutzneria sp.
CACCACGAGCATCGATTCCAGCAGCCCCTGCGGATCGTGGTCGCTGGCGGACCGAAGACGGGCCGCACCACGCTGGTCGCGGCACTGGCGGACGACGCCTGCTTCGAGGGGCCCCTGAGCGAGGGTGACGCGGTGCTGTACCTGACCGGCCACCCGGACACCGACGACCTGAGCACGCTCCGCTCGCTGCACGACCGCGCCATTCCGACACCGACCATCGCGGTGCTGTGTCGGGCCGATGAGATCGGTGGCGGCCGGGTCGACGCGATGTCCTCGGCCAAGCTGATCGCCCGCCGATACCGGACGGACGCGGAGGTGGGGGCGCTGTGCCTGGATATGGTCGCCGTGGCAGGTCTGCTCGCCCGTGCCGGAAGGACGCTGACCGGCCAGGACTACGCCGCGCTGGCCCAGCTGGCCGCACTCGGCCGTGAGGAGCTGGACGAACAGGTGCTCTCCGCCGACCGGTTCGTCAACTCCGGTGGCAATGCCGCGCCGCGACAACGGCTCCTCGACCGCTTCGGCCTGTTCGGCGTCCGCCTGGCGACGACGCTGATCCGTCGGGGCTTTGCCGAGCCGGGCCGGTTGGCCGCCGAACTGGTGCGCCGCAGCGGACTGGATGATCTGCGTGCGGCCATCGACAGGCAGTTCGGCGAACGGATGCCGGCGCTCAAGGCTCGCTCTGTCCTGCTCGCCGTGGACTCCTTGCTGCGCAGGGAACCCAGGCCACAGGCACGCGGCCTGCTTGCCGAGATCGAGCGGATCACTCTGAGCGCCCAGGACTTCCGGGAATTGGACCTGCTCGCCGCGCTCAGCAGCGGCCGCGTCGAGTTGCCGGCTGACCTCGCCGACGAGGCGGCCCGGCTGCTCGGTGGACACGGCACCGAGCTGGCCGACCGGCTGGGCGGCGACCGCGACGGCCTCGCCGCCGCGACCGCGGCCCTGCATCGATGGCGGCAGCACGCGGTCAATCCGGGATTCCACCGGCCGCAGGCCGACGCCGCGAGAACGGTGGTGCGCACCTGCGAGGGAATCATCGACGCCCTCTGGACTTAGCGCGGTAGCCCGCGCCGCGGCTCAGGCCGTGCCCCGCGCCGCGCCTGACTCGCCGCGAACCGGGCTTCCAATCCTCGGAAACGGAGTCGTGGAGAACACGACCTCCACCGCAACCCCGAAATACTCCGCGATCCGCAGTGCCAGGTGCAGGCTCGCGCTGTACTCTCCGCGCTCCAGGTAGCCCACCGTCTGGTAGTGCACCCCGAGCGCCTCGGCGAGTTGCCGGCGGGAGATCCCCCGCTCTACCCGCAACACGGCGATCCGATTGTAGACCACCTCACTCATCGGGTCCGTCGTCCTCCATCCGCGAGATCCCGCACGCCGGGAACGCCTCAACCAATCCGCTGCAGTGCCCTTGCCCGGCGGGCGGCCATGCTCGATCCGGATTCGCGACGAGCCATCCTACGCAGCACCACGGGCGCCAAGATCAATCCCAACGCCGCCCACAGGCCGAGCACTCCGACGGTCTCCAGCGTTCGCCAGGACTGTCCGATCTCCACCAGCACCGCGCTGTCGGGCAGCAGCGCCGAGCGCATGCCGAGCCCAAGCCAGTAGATCGGTGACACCTGGGCGATCGCCTGCACCCACTGCGGCATCGCGGTGACCGGGTAGAAGATGCCCGAGATGGCGATCAGGCCCATGAACGGCAACGCGACCGCGGCGGTGCTGCGCGGATTGGGGAACAGCGAGCCCAACACGGCGCCAAGCGGTGTCACGGCGGCCAATCCGAGCACCACGACCCAGGTCAGGTGCAGCCACGCGCTCGGCGTGAGCGCCCGCAGGCCGTCGAACAGCAGCAGGCCCGGGATCAGCATGAACGCGAAGCTCAGCACCGTGGTCCCCACGACCATTATCACCTTGCCGACGAGGTAGCCGAGCATCCCGTTGGGGACCGCCTTCAACCGCAACAGCGTTCCGTCCTCCCGTTCGACGGTGAGCCACTGCACCACGTTCATCAGCCCGCCATAGGCGATGTTCGTGCCGAGCACACCGGGAATCGACAGGGTCGCCACCGACAACCCGGTGCCGGACACGGTCGTCGTCCGCAGGAAGGACAGCACGACGAGCAGGATGACGGGGGTGAAGAGGAATCCGAACAGATCCATCGGGGTGGTGAGGGTCTGACGCAGTTCGATCAGGCCACGGCGCAGCCCCGCGCGGACGGCCACCGACCTCGGGCTCATCGCGGCACCTCCTCGAACCCACGCACGGCCGCCGTGCCGTGTCCGGATTCCACGTCACGGACGAGAGCCATGTAGGTGTCCTCCAATGTCGCCCTGCCTATCTCCAGCTCATCGACCCGTTCGCCGTGCTGTCCGAGGAGGTCACGGACGAAGCTGGTCGCCTCGGCCGTGGTGTGCACGAACCGTTCGCCGTCAAGGCTCCACTTCACCTCGGCGGCGGCCGAGACACGGCGGGCGAGCGCCTCGGGTGAGCCGTCGGCGATGATCCGGCCACCAGCCAGGATCAGGATCCGGTCGGCGAGCTTGTCGGCTTCGTCGAGATCATGGGTGGTGAGCAGGATCGTGGTGTCCTCGTCGGCAAGTCGGTGCACGAGGTCGTGAAACTCCCTGCGCGCCTGCGGATCGAATCCGACGGTGGGCTCGTCGAGGAACAGCAGCTCGGGGCGGCCCACGATGCCGATCGCGACGTCGAGCCTGCGGCGCTGTCCCCCGGACAGCCTGGCGACCCGCTTTCCGGCGTTGTCGGCGAGCCCGACCGCGGCGATCAGCTCGTCTGCGTCCCACGGCCGGCGGGCACGATCCGTACCGTAACTGGTGTAGTAGCTGGCCAGGTGTGCGAGCAGCTCGCGCACCCGCCACTTGCCGTGATCGCGCCAGGACTGCAGCACCACCCCGACACTGGCCCGCCACCGCTCATCGGCATGCCCCGGATCCACCCCGAGGACCCGGACGTGTCCCGCCGAGCGAATGCGGAAACCCTCCAGGATCTCGATGGTCGTGGTCTTGCCGGCCCCGTTGGGACCGAGCAGCGTGAGCACCTCACCCCGCCGTGCCTGGAAGTCGATCCCGTCGAGCACATCGACTGTGCCGTACCGCATCCGCAACCCCTGAACGCTGATCACGGCATCGGCGTCCGT
>JAFAZC010000015.1 GCA_019239965.1 Kutzneria sp.
GGGCCAGGTCAACCGGGTCGACGCCGCCAGGCTGGCGGTGACCAGAGCCGGCGACCGGGCTCGTGGCTCAGTCGCCGCGTCCGATGCGTTCTTCCCGTTCCCGGACGGTCTGCGGGTACTGATGGATGCCGGGGTGTGCGCGGTGGCCCAGCCGGGCGGCTCGGTCCGGGACGCCGAGGTCGTCGCGGCCGCGGAGGCGGCAGGCGTCTCGCTCTATCTGACGGGCACCCGGCACTTCGCCCACTGAGTGGCTTTCCGTCGTTCGAGTGGCTTGACGGCGTGCCCAGACATGGTGTCTACTTGAGCCCGTCGTTCGAATATATGTTCGAAAGGCAGAGCGGTTGGCTCGGGGGCTGGCCGCTTCGGAACCGCCGCCGTGTCCATGGCGGATCGCGTTTCATGGGTGCGCGCGATCATCCGGGAGGAGGTGCCGGCTGGGTCGGCAGCGGCGTCGGTGTTCTCGCTCATAGGGGCCCCGTGCTTCGGATGAGGTCTTCTTGGAGAAGTCTCGTCAGCGGGGTGAGCAGGTCATCGAGTCGACCTCGAATGGCCGGCGGTAGGCGGTGAGATGGCCGGCGGCGCGGCCGTGGTGGTGATGCGCGGGTTCGCCACCACCGGCCGCGTCGTTGGGTCGTCCGTTAGCAGGGCTCTGACCAGGGAATTTCCGCCGAGCCGTAACGGATCTCCGCAATCCGTCGTTAGAACGCGTGAACGCAGTGCCACGCGCCGCGGCGCGTGACAGGGGGTGGAAGGGGTTGGGCGTGGCTGACAGGTCCGAGTACCAGGCCGACGAAGTCGCTGATGATCCACGATATGGCGAGAGCGGGTACTCCGTCATGCCGCACCCCCGGTCGCGGGAGCGCGAAGCGTTCGCGGCCATCCCCGCGCCGCGCCGCTCGTCGGAATGGTTCGACTGACCGGTCTCGGCTCAGTGCAGCCGGAGACGGCCCTCGAAATCCTCGACCAGGCCCCGCCAGATCTTCACCTCGGCGTCGAACGGTGCACTGGGAGCGAGTCGGGTCGGGTCGGGCCGCAACACGAAGGACACCATCCAGCCGAGGCTCTCCGAGGATGCGAGGGCCTGCTTGACCGATTCGTCACCGACCCAGTCCGCGGCGTCCTCGAGTAGCTCGACGGCCAGTTCCAACTGAACGGGATCGACCGAGTCTGGCCCGTCGCCGATGTCGTCGGCGACACCGTTGAGCACGTAGACGTTGTCATCCCGCACGGCGACATCGAGTTCGCCGGCGGTGGCCTTGACGGTGACCTCGCTCCAGGTGGACACCTCCGCCAGGTCGTTGCCGGCGAGCTCCGCTCCTTCGCTGGCAAGGAAGCGCGTGAGCGCCTTTGTCGAGGTGAAGACGTCGATCTCGCCGTCGGAACCTAGGAAGATTGGTTCGTCGTCAAGGTAGCAGCGCAGCGTGTAGTACTCGCGGTCACTCGTAATGATCTTGATGGGATCGATGCCGACCTGGCCCCAGAAGTCAGTCCGCTCCGCGGACTGATCCTCGGCGTCGGTGTCCTTGGCCGAATCGGATTCGGCCCCCTCCAGTTCCTCGTGGGCGGCCAACTCCTTCGCCGCGGCCGCCACCGCCGAACCGTCGACATCCGGCGTCGACACGACGGCGTCGACGGCGTCGAGCACCTCGTCCCAGCGCTCGGCCACGACCTTGGCCAGTTCGGTCCACCGGCGCTCGCCGTCGCGACCGGTGAACGGGAAGGTGCCCTGTGGCAGCAGCGCGAAGCCGTCGGCCGCGTCGAGGACTTCGGTGACCTTGTCCAGCTCGCACACGTCGGCGAGCGAACGCAGGATGGACACCACGTCGGCCAGCTCGCCGATGGTCCAGGTGTCCGGATCCTCCGACACCAGCTCGGGCACGCCGACGAGGTCGAACTGGTGGTTCTCGCCGGGAGTCAGCTCGACCGCCGACAGCGCGGGCAACACGTGCCACGCCGGGTGATCGGTGAGGTCGTGCTCTGTCTGGCCGCGGACGAAAGCGGCAAGGCTGGCCACGTCGCCGAAGGCGTACAGGTCCTCGTCATGGCCGAGGAAGGCCTCCCACTCCTCGCCATCCTCCCGCCACCGTGGAGCCCAGAGGGTGACCAGGTCCCCCTGGGGCAACCCGAGCTCGATCGGGATGATGTCCTGAGCCATCTGGAGACCTCCCGGTCACGACAGGTGTCGTCGGCAGCAACGAGCGAAGCCTACGGGGTCGCTCGTCCATGCCGAGCACTGCCCCGTTGGGGGGTACCACCTGCGACCGGAATAGTCGATCATGGATTGATGGCGGTGGCCGCTGCGTGGGGACGGATCATGCGCTGGCTGTCGTCTCACGCCCCCGCGACCGCGGCGTTGGAAGGACGGACCAAGGTCCGGCACAGTTATCCGGAGACAACCACTGACGGGCGTCTTGACTGGCGTACCAACTAAGGACGCCGATCGACCGCGTCACGGTGTGGTGGCATGGATCACGTCGAGCACAAGCGCTCCCCTGCCGGTATCCGAGTCGCTGACAGTGATCCCGCCCCGCAGGGCTGCCAGCGCACCGGGGACCACGTCGGGTGATTCGGCGTGCAACTCCAACAGGGGCTGCCCCTTCACCACGCGCTCTCCGGGTTTCGCCAGACAGATCACTCCGGCGGCGTGTCGCACCGGGTCCTCCTTGCGGGCTCGCCCGGCGCCGAGGCGCCACGCCGCCATACCGACCGCGTAGGCATCAAGGCGTGTCAACGTGCCATCCTCCGGAGCCAGCACCATGTCGACATGATCGGCGGTGGGCAGCGGTGCATCCGGATCCCCGCCCTGGGCCCTGATCATCCGACACCAGGTCTCGTACGCCTCACCGGAGGCGAGCACCCTTGCCGGGTCCACTTCAGACAGTCCGGCGAGTGAGAGCATCTCGACGGCGAGTGAGAGGGTTAGCTCGACCACGTCGGAAGGGCCGCCGCCGCGAAGCACCTCGACCGACTCGGCGACCTCCACAGCGTTGCCGACCGCCCGCCCGAGCGGAACCGACATGTCCGTGAGCACGGCACTGGTCCGCAGCCCGTGTTCGACACCGATCCCCACGAGCGAGTGTGCCAACTCGGTGGCCGTGTCCAGGTTCTTCATGAACGCGCCGGAGCCGACCTTCACGTCGAGCACCAGTGCCCGCGCGCCCTCCGCGATCTTCTTGCTCATGATCGAGCTGGCGATCAGTGGAACGGACTCGACCGTCCCCGTCACATCCCGCAGCGCGTACAGCTTGCGGTCAGCTGGCGCGAGTCCGTCGGTGGCCGCGCACACCACGGCGCCGACCGAATCCAACTGCGCGCGAATCTCCTCGACGGAAAGCCGGGCGCGCCAGCCGGGGATCGACTCCAGCTTGTCGAGCGTGCCGCCGGTGTGGCCGAGGCCGCGGCCGGACAGCTGCGGAACGGCGGCCCCACACGCGGCCACCAACGGCGCCAACGGAAGCGTGATCTTGTCACCGACGCCGCCCGTCGAGTGCTTGTCGACGGTCGGCCGATCAGCCCGCAAGGACAGCCGTTCCCCCGAGTCGACCATCGCCCGTGTCCAGCGCGCGGTTTCGGCGGAGTCCATGCCGTTGAGCAGGATCGCCATGGCAAGGGCCGACATCTGCTCGTCGGCGACCTCGCCGCGGGTGTACGCGTCGACGACCCAGTCGATCTGCTCACCGGTCAGTGTCGCGCGGTCCCGTTTGGCGCGGATGACGTCGATCGCGCTGAAGTGGTTCATGAGCCCTCCGTCAGAGGTCATCGGGCCCGAACGCAAATGGCAGCAACTCACGCATGCTGAGCGCACCGTCCGGGGTGTCGACGAGGCAGTCAGGGCCGCCGAGCTCGAAGAGGATCTGACGACACCGTCCGCATGGCATGAGCAGCTGGCCGTCACCGCCGCGACAGGCGACGGCCGCCAACCGACCGCCGCCGGTCAGCAGGAGCTGGCCGGCCATCGTGCACTCCGCGCACAGCGCGACGCCGTAGGCGGCGTTCTCGACGTTGCAGCCGATGACGATCCGCCCATCGGAGCAGAGACCGGCGGCGCCGACCCGAAGCCCGGAGTACGGGCAGTACGCGCTAGCGGCCGCCTCGACGGCGGCGGAACGCAACCTGGCCCAGTCCACTCCAGAATCGTTCACTGCCGAATTGTCCATCACGGACAGCTAGCCTGCCTGCCCGCGCCGGTATATCAGTCCATCCGCGGCCGGCATGCGCAGCCGCTGCGCCGACGCGGCCAGCACCACGATCGTGACGATGTGTGGCAGGTAGCTGGTCAACTCCGACGGCAGCGCGTCGATGGACAGGTACACGAGATAGAGAACCGCGGAGCTGGCCACCGCGACACCCGCCGCAGTCCAACGTCGGTGGTAGAGCTGGACAAGCGCGATCGCCACGCACAGCAGGGTGACGCCGTAGAAAAGACCTAGCACGGTCGTGCCGTTGGTCAATGTCGCAAGGCCGTCGGCATAGCCGAACAGCGCCGCGCCGCCGAGCAGCCCACCCGGCCGCCAGTTACCGAAGATCATCGCGGCGAGGCCGATGTAGCCCCGCCCATTCGTCTGGCCTTCCAGGTAGATGTTCAGACCGGGGGCCAACACGAGCGCGGCGCCACCGAGTCCGGCGAATCCACCGGAGATTACGACGGCGAGGTACTTCTGCCGGTACACGTCGATGCCAAGAGACTCAGCGGCGACCGGGTTCTCGCCGCAGGAGCGCAGGCGCAGGCCGAACCGCGTGTGCCACAGCACGAAGTAGCTCAGCACCAACAGCGCGACCGTGATCATGGTCAGTGGTGACACTCCGCTGACCAGACCCCGGAGGATTCCCGCCACATCGGAGAGCACATAGCGCGGGTGATCCTCCTCGAGACCCTTGAGCCAGGCGGCCAGCGGCTGCGCCGAGTAGGTGTCCAGCTGCTCGACGGGCGGCGACTGCTTCGGGTTGTGCGTGATCGGGGCGAACACCAGCGACGAAAGGTATTTCGCGATTCCGGCACCCAGCAGGTTGAGTGCGACGCCAGAGACGATGTGGTTCACTCCGAAACTCACCGTGGCGATCGCGTGGATCAGGCCGCCGAGAGCGCCGA
Source organism: Kutzneria sp. (assembly GCA_019239965.1). GTDB lineage: Bacteria > Actinomycetota > Actinomycetes > Mycobacteriales > Pseudonocardiaceae > Kutzneria. The sequence continues at coordinate 5,090 of JAFAZC010000015.1, forward strand.
ACACGGCGCCGCCGACGATAGCGGCCCATGGGCCCCAGTGGATTCCGGCGAAGGCCGCTCCCCAGGTACCGAGGATCATCATGCCTTCGAGGCCGATGTTGACCACGCCGGCCCGCTCGGCCCACAGGCCGCCGAGGCCGGCGAGCAGGATCGGGATGGCGAGCTGGACGCCGGCGCGCACGGTGGGGGACGCGGTGATCGCGGCCAGTCCAGTCAGGTCCGCGGTGGCCGTCAACAGTGCCACGGCCAACAGGGTCCACAGCAGGCCACGACCCCAACTGGGCAGGCGACGGTGCCGTGTCGTCGCCGATGAGCCCGAAGGCGCGATGGTGCTGTTGGTCAGCAGGCTCATGACGCACCCCCGGCTGCCGCCACGGTGGCCGTGCCCAGCTGGGCGCCGACCCTGCGCTGTTCGGCCGCCAGCTCGAACCGGCGGATGACCTCGTAGGACACGACCACCGAAAGCACGATGGCACCCTGCATGATCGTCACGATCTCCTTCGGCACGCCGACGTTGTCCAGCGACACGGCCGACTGGTCGAGGAAGGCCCACAGCAGCGCGCCAAAGGCGATGCCGCCAGGGTTGTTGCGGCCGAGCAGCGCGACCGCGATGCCGGTGAATCCGTAGCCCTGTGGGGAGAGCTGCGTGTAGACGTGGTCCCTACCGAGCAGCTCGGGCAGCGCGGTGAGGCCGGCTGTGGCACCGGAGAGCAGCATCGCGACCACGATCATCCGCTTGGCGTTGACCCCACCGGCCATCGCCGCGGTCGGTGATTCGCCGGAGGCCCTCAGTTCGAAGCCGAACCGGCTGCGGTTGAGCATCACCCAGTAGGCGATGCCGACCGCGATCGCGACAACTACGAAGCCGAATAGTGTGCCGTGCGAGCCGAAGGAAACGCCGGGAATCCAGCCGCTCTGGGGAATCGGCTTGGTGGCGATGTTGTTGTTCACCAGAACGCCGAAGGTCTTCTCGTTGATCAGCAAGGCGAGGATGCCGATGGACACCGCGTTGAGCATGATGGTGGTGATCACCTCGCTGACTCCGCGGGTGACCTTGAGGATCGCCGGCAGCGCCGCGTAGAGCGCTCCCGCGGCGACGGCGCTCAGGATGACGAGCAGCGGCTCCAGGACCGGGGGCAGATTCGTGGCGCCGCCCACGATCGCGCCGGTGACAGCGCCGATCCGGTACTGGCCCTCGACCCCGATGTTGAACAGGTTCATCTTGAACCCGATCGCCACCGCGACGCCGATCAGGTAATAGATGGTCGCGCTGTTCAGGATGTCCACCGCCGTGGTGCCCTTGCCAACCTGGGACACCATGGCGGCCAAGGCGGTGCCCGGGCTGCCGGCGGAGATCAGCAGCGCGACCGTGCACAGCAGCGCCGAGAACACGATCGCCATGGCCGGCGGGAGCAGCTTGCCCCGAAGAACCCGCGGGAGCCGCCCCGGCATCAGGACCCACCTCCGCCAGCGCCTGTCCCGGTCATCGCGCAGCCCAACTCCTCCGTTGTCACGGTGGCCGGATCGGCGTCGGCGACCAGCCTTCCGCGCAACATCACCTTGATGGTGTCCGACAGCCCGATCAGCTCGTCGAGGTCGGCCGAGACGAGCAGGACCGCCAGACCGTCGGCGCGGGCCTGCTTGATCTGCTCCCAGATCATGGCCTGCGCTCCGACGTCGACACCCCGCGTCGGGTGCGAGGCGATCAACAGTGCCGGATCGCCGGACAGCTCCCTGCCGACGATGAACTTCTGCTGGTTGCCACCGGACAGTGCGGCGGCGGGCACGTCGATGCCAGGAGTGCGCACATCGAACTGGGCCACGATACGGCTGGTGTCGTCCCTGGCACCGGGGACATCGAGCCAGCGCCCCCTCGCGACCGGCTTTCGGGTCTGGAACCCAAGGATTCTGTTGAACCACAGGGACTGGGTTAACAACAGGCCGTGCCGATGCCGGTCCTCGGGGACGTAGCCGATGCCGGCTTCCCGACGCCGCAGGGTGCCGAGTCCGGTCAGGTCCCGGGTCGCTCCGCCGGAGCCGGTGAGCCGGACCGTTCCGGAGTCGGCGCGCCGGATGCCCATGATCGTCTCGACGAGCTCGGTCTGACCGTTGCCTTCGACGCCGGCTATCCCCATGATCTCGCCGGCATGCACGGCGAGGTCGATATCGTCGAGCAGCGGCCGGCTCGAATCCCCGGCTGCGCACAGCCGCAGTCCCGTGACAGCCAACACGGTTCGGGTGGTGACGTCGGTGTGCTTGACCTGGGGACTCGGCAGTTCGCTGCCGACCATCATCTCGGCGAGCTGGCGGGAGGTCACCGTGGTGGGGTCGGTGGTGCCGACCGTGGTTCCCCTGCGGATCACCGTCACCCGGTCGGCGATCGCCCGCACCTCGTCGAGCTTGTGCGAGATGAACAGGAAGGTGAAACCCTGGTCGCGCATACTCCGCAGGGTCGCGAACAGCTCGTCGACCTCCTGCGGGACGAGCACCGCCGTCGGTTCGTCCAGGATCACCGTCCGTGCTCCGCGGTAGAGCACCTTGAGGATCTCCACCCGCTGTCTGTCGGCCACCCCGAGTCGCTCGACGAGCACGTCCGGGTCGACCGACAGCCCGGTGCGACCGGCCAGTTCGGCGATCCTGGCGCGGGCCCTGCCCCCGATGCCGTGCAGTGCCTCGGCGCCGAGCACCACGTTTTCCAGCACCGTCAGGTTGTCCGCCAGCATGAAGTGCTGATGAACCATGCCAATGCCAGCCCTGATGGCGTCCGACGGCGACCGGAACCTGACCGGCTTCCCGTCGACTTCGATGGTGCCCTCGTCCGGTTGCTGCATGCCGTAGAGGATCTTCATCAGGGTGGACTTGCCCGCGCCGTTCTCACCGCACAGGGCGTGCACCTCGCCGGCCAGCACGGTCAGCCGGATGTCGTGATTGGCCACGACACCAGGAAACCGCTTGGTGATCCCGGTGAGCACCACCGCCGGCGGTGCCGACGTGTCGTCCATCGTGTCGGTCCGGGTACTCACCACTCCTCAGCCCGCGGCCGGTGTGGTCGGCACCTTGATCCCACCGCTGATGATCTCCGCCTTGTAGGCCTCGACGATGTCGCGGATGTCGTCGATCCTGCCGCCGGAGGTGGCGTAGCCGACGCCGCCGACCGCGAGGTCGAACACCTTCGGCAGGGTGGCGAGGTCACCGCCGGCCACGGCGCGCAGGTAGTCGAACACGGCGAGGTCGACACTCTTGATCATTGACGAGATGATGACATCCCTGTAGTCGGCGAGCGTCGGCTGCTTGTACTGATCGGAGTCGACGCCGATGGCGTAGGCGTTCCCCTTCTCCTTGACGGCCTGGAAGATGCCCTTGCCCGAGTTGCCGGCGGCCTGGTAGATCACGTCCGCACCGGCACTCAGCTCGCCCTGTGCCTTCAGGCGGCCCTTGGGCGGGTCCTGGTAGCCCCCTGGGTCACCGGCCGGGGTGATGTACTGGTCCTCGATCTTGATGCCGGGAGCCGCGGTCTTGGCGCCGAGGTCAAAGCCGGCCTGGAACTTCTGGATCAGCGGCACCTGGACGCCGCCGACGAAGCCGACATGGCACGCCTTGCTCTTATAGGCCGCGATCACGCCGACGAGGAAGGAGCCCTGCTCCTCGGTGAAGGTCAGCGGAGTCACGTTCGGCGCGTTGTCCACGGTGGAATCCACGATCGCGAACCTGGTGCCGGGAAAGTCCTTGGCGACATTGGCCAGTGGCAGGCCGTAGGCGTAGCCAACCGTGACGATCGGGTTGTAGCCGTCCTGCGCGAGCTGGCGGAGGCGGGCCTCCTTGGCCGCGTCAGACTCGTTGGGAGTCGCGGTGGTCTCCCTGACGTCCTTGACTCCGAGCTCCGCCTTGGCCCTGTCCAGCCCGTGCGCGGCCGCGTCGTTGAACGAGGCGTCACCGCGGCCGCCGATGTCGTAGGCGAGGCCGACCTTGAGCCCGCTCGCGTCGACCTTCTTGTCGCTGGTCGTGGTCGTCGAAGCGGCCGTGGCTTTGGGCGGGTCGGTGTACTTGCAGCCGCCAGCACCCTGGCTGGTGGTCGAGCCGCCGCCACCCGAGCCGGCGCTGTCCTTGGCGCAGGCGGCCAGCGAGACAACGCTGGTGAGCGCGATGGCGACCACCGCTACTCCACGCATACGACGCACGGTTGCCGTCTCCTCCCTGCTCGTCGAGCAGTGCGTACCGATGAGCCTCACGGATGAGCCTGTGCGGGCGAAACGGTACCTTCCCGCTGTTCTCCCGTCGACACTATGCCGCGAGGCGTGTAATCGAATCGTTGGCCCACCGGACCAGGCGATTGTCGGCCACCGCGAACGTTGCGGCCGTCAGCCGTCGCCATCGGGAGGAAGCAGCGGACCGCCGTCCCACTGGAAGATCAGGGTGGTGTGGACCAGCGCGACCTCGGGTCGTGCGGTGAACTCGTCGAGGACGAGCCGCTGCAGGTCCGCGGCGCCGGCGGCCGCCACCTGGACGAGGAAGTCGTCGGGCCCGGTCAGGTGGAACAGTGCGCGGGTTTCCGGCAGGGCCAGGGTGTGCCGCACGAAGGGGTCGACGAGTTCCCGGCGGTGTGGCTGCACCCGGATGAAAAGCAGTGCCTGCAACGGGCGCCCAAGAGCGGCCGGCTCGACCTTCAGGGCGGCGCCGGTGATGACGCCGGCGGACCGCAGCCTGGCGACGCGGTCAAGGCAGGTCGACGGCGCGACGCCGACGATGGCCGCCAGTGCCCGGTTGGTGATCCGGGCATTGTTCTGCAGCTCTCGCAGAATCAGCAGGTCGACCGGGTCGAGTTGGGCCGAAGTGGTCATCAGTCGAATTTAGTGCGGGACTTTGGCCGATGGGTCGGGAAACGTCCAGGCTGTAGGCATGACGAGTCTCCGTACGAGGGCCGTGCACGCCGGTCGTGACGATCTTGTCGACCTCGGTTTGCACGCCGTCCCGATAGACCTGTCAACGACCTATCCGTCGCGTGACAGCCGTGACGAGGCCGCTCGCCTCGACGAGGCGGCCATCGGTGTGCAGTTGGGTGCGCGTCCGGTTTACGGGCGGCTGGGGAACCCGACCGTGAGCCGCTTCGAGGCGGCCGTTGCCGATCTAGAGCACTGCGCGTCCGCGGTCGCCTTCGCCAGCGGTATGGCGGCGCTGTCGGCGTGCCTACTCGCCGCGGTGGCCGCTGGCCGCCGACACGTGGTCGCGGTCCGGCCGCTGTACGGGACCACCGACCACCTGCTCGCCTCCGGTCTACTCGGCACCGAGGTCACCTGGTCGACACCGGAGGGCGTTGGTGACGCGGTGCGTCCGGGCACTGGACTGGTCATCGTCGAGTCCCCGGCCAACCCCACGATGTCCGAGGTCGACCTCGACGCGCTCGCCGGCCGCTGCGGCGACGCGGCGCTGGTGGTGGACAACACCTTCGCCACGCCGGTGTTGCAGCGGCCGGTCGAGTTCGGCGCACGGATCGTGCTGCACAGCGCCACCAAGTTCCTCGGCGGCCACGGCGACGTGATGGGCGGGATCGTGGCCTGCGACGAGGAGTTCACCAGGACGCTGCGGCAGATCCGGTTCGCCACCGGCGGTGTGCTGCATCCGCTCGCCGGTTACCTCCTGCTGCGCGGTCTGGCCACGCTGCCGGTTCGGGTCGCCGCCGCCTCGGCCACCGCCGCCGAACTGGCGTCCAGGTTGGCCGCGCATCCCTCGGTGCGCAGGGTGTATCGCCCGGGTTTCGGGGGGCCACTGCTGTCCTTCGACGTTCTCGGCGACCCCCACGCGGTGATCGGGTCGGTCCGCCTCGTCTCGCCTGCGGTCAGTCTCGGCAGCGTGGACACGCTGATACAGCATCCGGCGTCGATCAGCCATCACATCATGTCCGCCGAGGACCGCCGCGATGCCGGCATCAGTGATCAGCTGCTGCGTGTCTCCGTCGGCCTCGAGCACGTCGACGACCTGTGGGCCGACCTCGATCAGGCCCTTGCCGGTTCACTCGTCGGCCGCGCTGGCTGACCGCCGTCTCGCGGCCGCGAGACCACGCCACCCGAGCACGGCGATGCCGGTGCCCAGCGCCAGTGAGATCACCGCGAGCACCCAGTGCACCACGAGAAAGCCGGTGGGTGAACCGGCGGAGAAGGACCGCGGATCGTTGGCCACATTGACCATGAGTGTTACCCAGATCACCCAGGTCCAGGCCCCGAAGCCGAGCAGGAACAGGGAGGCACCGCGGGACAGCGTCATCGCGACAGTATCGTCCTGACGGGTTCCGGTGTCGTCATGGATACCAGCGAATCGTTCGACGTGTTCAGGGCAGCAGGTCGTCCAGGCCGACCTCGACCGGCACCGGTGCCGCGGTGATGCGGACCCGCTCGCCGGTGCCGGCTCGCAGATCCCGCACGTACCGGCCGGACTCCAGTCGATAGGTGGTGAGCACGACACTGGTCTCCGCCTGGTCCACCGTCCACAGGAACGGCACTCCGGCGCCCGCGTACGCGGCCATCTTCGTGTCGCGCTCGCTGCGGGTGTTGCCCGGTGACCACACCTCCACCACGAGCTCCAACGCCTCCGGGGGGAAACTAACACCGATCGGCCGGGAATTCAGGACCGCGACATCGGGAATCAAGCCAGTACGTAGCGCGGTGCTGATCTTCGTGGCGATCGCGGTCACGGCGTACAGATCCGACCGGCCAGCGGCGCGCAGCGCGTCCTTGATGGCCATACGAAGCTCATCACTCGCATACTGGTGCGGTCCCGATGCTGTCGGGCTCGCGACCCAGTACCCCCAGATGAGCTCCAGTCGGCCGCCATCGGCGGACTGGTCGGCGGCCAACCAGTCCTCGACCGTGTGCGGCCCGATCGGATGTTCCAGCGCCGCGGTCATCACTACCTCCGGAGCTCGACCTGCGGCCAGTTTCCCGCACGGGCGGCGGCGGACGACGGCATCTGTCCTGGTGAGGACTCTTCACCGGGGCTAGCCCCTCTGCTCTGCCCACCACACGAGTGAGGCATTAGCCTGCCAGGGTGTCTCTTCCCGCTCGCCGGCCCATCGCTGCCCTGGTCCTCACCATGAGCGTCCTCGCCCTTTCCGCCGTGCTCGCGCCGATGAACGGCACAGTCGCGGCAGCACCGGTGACTACCACGACCAGTGCGACCAGCCCGACCGCCACCTCAACTTCCGGCACTGGCACCAACTCCAGTGCCTGTCTGTACAAACAATCCCCTCCGCCCGCCGAGGACGGTGCCGAGCAGCCGGCGCCCGGTGTCGCGGCGCCCAGTCCGCTGCCGGTTCCGACCGACCCCATCGGCGGAAGCCAACTGGGCGGCTGCGGGTGGGTGCTGCCGTCCGACTCGACCGCCAAGCTGCCGCCCTCGGAGGTGAACGCCGCCTCCTGGGTGCTTGCCGACCTCGACACCGGCCAGATCCTCGCAGCCAAGGATCCCCATGGCCGACAGCGGCCGGCTGCGCTGGTCAAGGTGCTGCTCGCGATGGTCGCGCTCACCGAACTCAAGCCGAGCACACCCGTTCTGGCCGTCGCGGAGGATGTCGACTCGGCGCGGAACACCGCGAAGATCGGCATAGCACCTGGCGCCAAGTACACCGTCGACCAGCTGGTGCGGGCGATGTTGATGCGCCCGGGAAACGATGTGCCTCACGCGCTGGCAAGAGCGGTGGGCGGGCCAACAGGCGGTGTGCAGAAGGCTCTGCAGAAGATGAACGACCTCGCCGCGAAGATGGGGGCGCTGGATACCAGGATCATCACCCCGACGGGGTTGGACGGGCCCGGGATGAGCACGTCAGCGTACGACCTCGCGTTGATCTATCGGCATGCCATCCAGTTGCCGGCCTTCGCCGAGGCGCAGGCGGCCAAGTCGGTCACGCTGGGCGGCACGGTCATCCGCAACAGTGACCCGCTGATGACCAGTTTCCCGGGGGCCATCGCGGGCATCACCAGCAACACCACCAACGCGCACTGGACGAACCTCTCAGCGGCGACGAGGAACGGGCGGCGGCTGGTCACCGTTCTGCTGCGGATGGACCAGGAGCAGAACGCGTCCTACCGGCAAGCCGCCAAGCTGCTCGACTACGGGTTCGACCTCAGCGGCGCTGCGGTCCACCCCGTCGGCAACCTCGTTGACAATGCGCCGCCGCAGTCGCTGGGGCCCACCAAGCCCAGCACCACGGGGACGGAAGCGGTCGGGAGCACGCACAATGACGCGGCCGGAAGCGGCCCGATGTTCGACGCGTTCGGCAACGTCGGCATGCCGTTGACGGTCGTGGCCGGTGTGGTGGTGTTGGTGGCACTGGCCATGTATCTGCGCAAGCGCAGGATCAGGGCCGCGAGAGCGAAGATGAGTGCGTCGATACCGCACTGAAAACTTTGGGCACGCGGAAACGGAAAACCGATCCATCAGAGGCGTCGGCCGAGGCGGCCGAGGGCGAGGCCGATGACGGTGCCGACGCCGAGAAGGCCGGCTGCCGTCTTGATGTCGGGTGCGGAACCGATAGGCGTCGCGGCCTGGGCCACCACCCGCGGCGGCTCGTCGGCCGGGTCGGCGGATCGTGCCACGTTCTCCCGTGCCGTCGCGGTCCACGCCGTGACGAAGACGAGGAGTCTGGACACGAGGTTGATGAACACCAGCAACCCGAGCACCGTGCCCAGCACCGAGAACGCCGGCGAACCTTTGATCAACTGAAGGTAGACGTTGCCGACCTGCTTGAGCACCTCGAAACCGACCGCGCCGGCCACAGCGCCCCGTACCGCGCTGCGCACGCCGACCATGACCCGCGGCAGGCCGGACAGCACCCACAGGAATATCAGCCAGCTTGTCAGCAGTCCCAGGACCAGCGATCCGATCGTGAGCAGAACACCGGCCGGGCCGCTTCCGGTGAGTCCCACGAAGTCGAGCAGCGAGGTGCCGACGCTGGTGCCGATCGCCGCGATGCCAAGTGACACCAGCAGTGACAGGCCGAGCCCGATCAGCGCGAGCAGGTCCTTGACCGCGGTTCGCAGAATGGGCAGTTCGGGACGTGAGCGGGTCCACTGTGCGGTCAACGCATCGCGAAGGCTGGTCATCCAGCCCAGTCCGGAATAGGCGGCCGCGAGCAAGCCGACGATTCCCATGGAGCCGCGTGCGTCGACCATCTTGTCGACGATCGTCGCGAGCTGCCCGCCGAGCTCACCGGGAACAGCGGCGACGACACCGTCTTTGAGCTTGACGAGCAGGGTGGTGTCGCCAGCGAGGACGTAACCGGCCACTGAGAAGCCGAGCATCAGCATGGGAATCAGCGACAGCACGCTGTAATACGTGATGGAAGCGGCGTAGTGGTCGCCGTACCGTTCGCCGTACCGGGCGCCCGCCCGCGCCAGGTGATCCAGCCACGGGTACTCGGCGCGCATCCTGGCGAACACGGGCCTCTTGGCGGATGCCGCACGCGTGGACACGGGCAGACGTTAACCGGCGACAGCGCGCGGCGCACCCCGAACCCGGTGATCAGGCCCCGATGATCAGACCCCGATGATCAGACCTTGGTGGAGGCACGCGCCACGGAGACTTCCGGGGCCTGCATGGTGAGCTCGGAGGTCGTCGGGGCGATCTGCGGGACCTGCCGCGCGATCGTGCGAGCCTGTCGGGTGACACGCCTGCGGTGTCGCCACAGTCCGGCGATCATGCCGAGGACGCCGAGGAGTATGGCGACCGTGGCGACCGAGCCACCGAAGGTGACCGGAACATGGCTCTGGATGGCCGGTTCGTCGGTGGCCGCGTGAGCGGCGGTGGCGCCCGCCTCCAGAAGTACCCAGGTGAGGCACGTGACAGCGAGACCAACGCGCAACGGGTACTGGACGTGGTTACGCACTGCGGGATCTCCCGATGGTGAGCCGTGCCTGAATCGGGCGCGACTGTTGGGACCACTGATCGGAAACTAGCGAACGTGTCAACCCCGCCGATGAGGGGCGTAGTTGTTCCGTCACAGTCAGCGAGAATAACGACATCATCAATCGGATCATCCGTCGGGTACCGGGGCGCCCGGTCGATGCGGGCGCCCCGGTCGCCATTACGGCCGTGCGGCGGGCTTGCGTCGCACCGCGAGCAGCAGAACGCCCACAGCCACCAGCAACACGCCGCCGGCGATCATGCCGCCGGCGCTGCCGTGGGTGCCGGTGTAGGCCAGTTGCTCCGTGCCGGAGCCGGGCGTCGTCGTGGACACCGGTGGTGTGGTCGCCCCCGGGGGAGTGGTGGATCCCGATGGCGGTGTGGTGGTCGACCCGGGCGGAGTCGTTGTCGACCCGGGCGGAGTCGTGGTTGTTCCGGGTGGCGTGGTGGTCGATCCCGGCGGTGTGGTGGTCGACCCCGGTGGAGTTGTTGTGGATCCCGGTGGAGTCGTGGTTGAGCCGGGCGGCGTCGTTGTGCAGCTCGGAGGTGTCGTGGTGTTCGGCGGTGTGGTCGTCAAGGGTGGAGTGGTCAAGGGCGGGACGGTCAAGGGCGGTGTAGTCGTCAAGGGTGGGTTGCCGCGGAAATGCACGGACTGCACTACGTCGCGACCGGGTGTGCTGGCGGCGAGGGCTACCCCGGTGCCCGCCACGATCATCCCCGACACCAGTACGGCAAGGGGGAGCGCGACTCTGCTGATGTTGCGCACGAAGCTTCCTTCCGGGGAGTTTGCGAGGGCAAACTGGGAAGATACCCAAAAGGAATAACGAAATACGGCCAAAACGCTCACTCGAACGGGTCCATTTGGATCAATGTGCGTGGAGTCTGTCAGGTCGTAGCGGCAGGAGGGGCATAGGTTGTGCTGCGCTGCCGTGCCGGGCGTCCCGCGAGGGCGGCGATCGCCCGCAGTTGCTCGACCGTGCGCGCCGAACCGTGCTCCGAGCCCGCCATCCGGCTGATCGTCTCCTCCATGAGAGTGCCGCCGAGATCATTGGCACCCCCCATGAGCACCTCAGCCGTCCCGCTGTCGCCGAGTTTGACCCATGAGCACTGCACATTGTCGATTCGTCCGTGCAGGGCGAGCCGTGCCATCGCGTGCACCGCCCTGTTGTCACGCCGGGACGGACCGGGGCGGGCGAGGCCAGCGAGGTAAATCGGAGCGTTGCGATGGATGAAGGGCAGCGCGACGAACTCGGTGAACCCTCCCGTCTCGTCCTGCAGTCGGGCCAGCGTGCGCAGATGCCCGAGCCAGTGGCCTGGGTGGTCGACGTGGCCGTACATCATGGTCGAGGAGGACCGGATGCCGAGACGGTGTGCGGTGCCGACCACCTCGAGCCACGTCGCCGTCGGCAGCTTGCCTTTGGTCAGGACCCAGCGCACATCGTCATCAAGGATCTCCGCCGCGGTGCCCGGGATCGTGTCGAGTCCCGCGTCACGCAGGTCCGTCAGCCACTCGAGCACGCTGACGCCCGCCTTGGCGGCGGCGCTGACGATTTCCATGGGGCTGAAGGCGTGCACGTGCATGCCGGGCACCCTTGACTTGATGGCTCGCACCAGGTCGGCGTAGAAGGTGACTGGCAGTTTCGGATCGATACCGCCCTGAACGCACACCTCGGTGGCGCCGAGCCGCCATGCCTGCTCGGCTCGGTCGGCCACCTCCCGCGTGGTCAGCCGGTAGGCGTCAGCGTCGCGCTCACGTTGGGCGAAAGCACAGAACCGGCACCCCACGTAGCAGACGTTCGAGAAGTTGATGTTTCGGTTCACCACGTAGGTGACGTCGTCCCCGTTGACGGAGGCACGCACCTGGTCGGCGAGTCCGACGATCGTCTCGAGGGCCTCGCCGTCCGCGGTGAGCAGGGCCAGCGCGGCATCGGCGTTGGACTCCTCGAGCAGCGCGCCGGGGTTGTCGGCCGCGATACGCAGGCCGTCCATGAGGTCGCCGGAGAACCGACGAACACTCGTGGTGGTGACGAGACCTCGCAGGGCTTCCCAGTCGCCGTACACGCTGTCGAAGTCGCCTCTGCGATCCGTGCCCCGCCCGGTGCTGTCGATTGTGGTGTACAGGTCGGTGCGGCCTTCTGACTCCGCGGCGTCGTCCGGTTCCTGCCACTTCAGACCGCTCGGTGCCACCGTCTCGTCCGCGAGTCCGGTTGCGGGTTCGGCGAGCGCGGCCACGTGCGTGGCCACTCGTACGTCGATCCAGGGCTGGCCGGCGCGAACGAACCGGGGATAGACCGTCAGCCGTTCACGCAGCTGGAAACCCGCGCGCGCGGTCATTTGGGCGAGGTCGTCGATCTGGGGCCATGGTCGTTCGGGGTTGATGTGGTCGGGGGTCACCGGGGAGACCCCACCCCAGTCGTCGATTCCAGCCCGCAGCATCAGGAGGTGCTCGTCACCGACGAGGTTCGGCGGCGCCTGCACGCTGACGCCGGGTCCGAGGAGCAGCCGGGCGACGGCGATCGTGGCGGCGAGGTCCCGCAGGTCCGCGTCGGGTGTCGCGCGCATCGCCGTGTCCGGCTTCGCGCGGAAGTTCTGCACGATGACTTCCTGGATGTTGCCGTACTGGCGGGCATGCTTCCTGATCGCCAGCAGGGACTCCGCGCGCTCCCGGTAGGTCTCGCCGATGCCGATGAGGATGCCGGTGGTGAATGGCACGCCAACCCGGCCCGAGTCGGTGAGCGTCCTCAGTCGGACGGCCGGCTCCTTGTCCGGGCTGCCGTAGTGGGGTCCACCCGGTTCGCTCCACAGCCGGGTGGCGGTGGTCTCCAACATCATGCCCATGCTGGGCGCTACCGGCTTGAGGCGCTGTAGTTCCTCCCAGGTGAGCACGCCGGGGTTGAGGTGGGGCAGCAGGCCGGTTTCCTCGAGAACCGCGATCGCGCAGGAGCGCACATAGTCCAGCGTCGAGGCGTAACCCCGTGCCCGCAGCCACTCCTCGGCGACGGGCCAGCGGTCCTCGGGACGATCTCCCAACGTGAACAACGCTTCCTTGCAGCCGGCAGCCGCACCCCGTCTCGCGATGTCCAGCACTTCGTCGCGTTCCAGGAAGGCAGCGGGCAGCCGGTGCGGCACGGTCGCGAACGTGCAGTAGTGGCAGCGATCCCGGCACAGCCTGGTCAGCGGAATGAACACCTTGCGGCTGTAGGTGACGGTTCCTGGACGGCCCTCGGCGGTCAGATGGGCGTCGCGGACCCGTGACGCGGCGGCGAGCAACTTGTCGAAGTGCTCACCGCGAGCATGCAGCAGCGTGGCCGCCTCGGCCGCGTCCAGCGTCGAGCCGTCGCGTGCCCGCCGAACCGCCCGGCGTACCGCTGAATCCCCGGGAAGCGTTTCCGGTGCCATCGCTGGAGCGTAAGCCGCGGCCAGGCCTGCACCTGTCCGGCGCGCGACGAGACCGTTGTCACAGGGATGGTGGGAATTTTCTGTGGACTCCGGCTGACCTCCGTTGGCGAGTTTCAGACGATGCGCTTGGTGACATCGGACGGAAACCGTGGAACCGGTGCGATCACGACGGCCAGTCGAACGTCACGGTGACCGGAGCGTGGTCCGACCAGCGTTCCTGATAGGTGGCCGCCCGCTCCACCCTGGCCACCTTGGCCCTGCGAGCGATGTCCTCGGTGGTGACCACGAGGTCGATGCGCCAGCCGCTGTCATTGTCGAACGCCTTGCCGCGATAGGACCACCAACTGTACGGGCCGGGGCCGTCGGGATGCAGGCCGCGGACGACGTCGACGTATCCCGCCTCGCCGTACACCCTGTCCAGCCACGAGCGTTCCTGTGGCAGGAAGCCGGCTGACCGCTGGTTCGACTTCCAGTTCTTCAAGTCGACCTCGCGGTGGGCGATGTTCCAGTCGCCACAGACCACCACGTCACGCCCGCCCGCGGACTCGCGCAGTCTGATCAGATGGTCGAGGAACTCCTCGAGGAACCGGTATTTCTCGTCCTGACGCGGAGTGTCCGTCTCGCCGCTGGGCAGGTAGAGGCTGGCGACGACAAGCCCGGGGAACTCGCACTCGAGGTACCGGCCGCTGCGGTCGAACTCCTTGGAGCCGAAACCGATCCGCACCGCTTCCGGTGCTGTACGGGACAGCAGGGCGACACCGGCGCGTCCCTTGGTCTCCGACTCGGCGAGCGCCATGTGCCAGCCGTTCGGCTCGGTCAGTTCAGTTGGTACCTGTCCGGGCTCGGCCCTTGTCTCCTGTAGACAGACGATGTCGGCATCGGTCGTGTCCAGCCACTGGACGAGGCCCTTCTTGGCGGCAGCACGAAGGCCGTTGACGTTCACGGTGGAAATGGTCAGCACCTGGCACAGGGTAACCACCCAGAACGTCAACGGCCTCGCGGCTGTTGTTCATCGTCCCGTCGTGGGCAGGCTACGTGAGAGCGGGCTGGACAAGCCTGGCCATCGCGGCGTGCCCGTCACGGTTGGGGTGGTAGGACTCGCCGATCGGGTTGGACAGGCCGTTGATCCACTCTGGGTTGTCGCAGACCGCGTGGCCGGTGAACGCCGAGCGGACATCGAGGAACGCGAAGCCGTGGGCGCTCGCCCGGCCTTTGATGGTGTCGTCGAGGAGATCAGCACCGGAGTTGAGCTGTGCCTGTTCCTGCGGGCTGATTCTGGCCAGCACGTTGCACTCCTGCCCGTTGAACAGTCTCGGGTAGCCGACGACAACGACCTTGGCGTTGGGTGAACGGTTGTGGATCTGGGTGTACACCGCGTCCAGGCTGCCGGGCAGCGTGGTGCGAATCTTGTTCTCCGCGTCGTTGATGTCGCCGGTGCAGTCCTTGAAGGGCAGTGCGCACTGCTTGATGACGTCGGCGAACCCGATGTCGTTGCCACCGATCTCGACGGTGACGTACTTGGTGTCCGCGGTGAGCGCGCCAACCTGGTTGTTGAGCACATCCTGAGTTTTCGCGCCGCTGCACGCCTGGAAGCTGAGCGTCGCCCCGATCCTGGGCGCCACCAGTGACGCATAGGCGTAGGCCGACCGCTGGCAGTTCGCGTCGATGTATTCCCTCGTGCCGGTCCCAGAGGCGTAGGAGTCTCCCAACGCGACGTATCCCGGCTGGGCGGCCTGCGCGGTGCCGGCCAGGACCGTGCCGGCACAAGCCGCTAGGGCTAACAGGGTTGTGAGCAACTTGGATGTTCTCGACATGCTGGCTCCTCCTTGATCCCTAGCGGGACCGTAGCGTGGAAGACCGGCATTCAGTCGCTCACGTATCAAGGAGTGACAAGAATCTTTTTCACCTGTGAACGCTGGTCATGGCTGTTCGCCCATGGCGGTTCGGTCGAGGAGGCAACCGGGCGCTGGCGGTCACCTCCTCGGCCGTAACCGGCTCAGGCCGAGGCCATGTGCTTGCGCAGGTTCTCGTCAAGGGTGCCGAGGAAGTCCTCGGTGGTCTGCCATTGTTGGTCGGGTCCGATCAACAGGGCGAGGTCCTTGGTCATGCTGCCGCCCTCCACGGTCGAGACGACAACCCGCTCGAGGCTCTCGGCGAAGCCGCTGACCACCGGGGCACCGTCCAGCTTGCCGCGGTGCTTGAGGCCGCCGGTCCAGGCGTAGATGGAGGCGATCGGATTGGTCGAGGTTGGCTTTCCCTGCTGGTGCTGGCGGAAGTGCCTCGTCACCGTGCCGTGTGCGGCCTCGGCCTCGACGGTGCGGCCGTCCGGGGTCATCAGGACGGAGGTCATCAGGCCGAGCGATCCGAAGCCCTGCGCCACCGTGTCGGACTGCACGTCGCCGTCGTAGTTCTTGCAGGCCCACACGTAGCCGCCCTCCCACTTCAGCGCCGCGGCGACCATGTCGTCGATCAGCCGGTGCTCGTAGGTCAGGCCCTGCTCCTTGAACGCGGTCTCGAATTCGGTCTCGAAGATCTCCTGGAACACGTCCTTGAACATGCCGTCATATGCCTTGAGGATCGTGTTCTTGGTCGACATGTACACCGGGTAGCCGCGTTGCAGGCCGTAGGACAGCGACGCGCGCGCGAAGTCCTCGATGGACTTGCGGAAGTTGTACATGCCCATGGCGACACCGCCGCCCTCGGGGAACTGGGCGACCTCGAGCTCCATCGGCTCACCGCCGTCTGCCGGGGTGTAGCTGATGGTCACGGTGCCGGGGCCGGGGATCTTGAAGTCGCTCGCCTTGTACTGGTCGCCGTGCGCGTGGCGGCCGATGATGATCGGCTTGGTCCAGCCGGGCACCAGTCGCGGAACGTTCGAGATGATGATCGGCTCGCGGAAGACGACGCCGCCGAGAATGTTACGGATCGTCCCATTCGGGCTGCGCCACATCTTCTTGAGGCCGAACTCCTCGACGCGTGCCTCGTCCGGCGTGATGGTCGCGCACTTCACGCCGACACCGTGCCGCTTGATGGCGTTGGCCGCGTCAACGGTCACCTGGTCGTCGGTGGCGTCCCGGTGCTCGATGCCCAGGTCGTAGTACTCGAGATTCACATCGAGGTACGGGTGGATCAGCCTGTCCTTGATGAACTGCCAGATGATGCGGGTCATCTCGTCGCCGTCGAGCTCGACGATGGTTCCTTCGACCTTGATCTTGCCCATGTGGCGGGCGCTCCTCTCACGACACGTACAAGCGGTACAAGCGTACTGCTTGTGGGTGACGGCTGACGCCGGTGGTGGCCAACGCCACCAGTACGCTGCCTGGCCGGGCGCGCTCGATCATGGCTTGGCAAATTAATCATGGTTTGGGGGAACGTGATGTCCACCGGTCCGACGCACGCGATGAGCGGGCTGCTCGTCTGGGGAGGGGTGTCGGTCGCCGCTCTCGGTGAAGCGCTGCCGATGACACCGCAGACCTGGATCGTCGGTGCGGTGCTGTGCAGCGGTGCCGCGCTGCTGCCCGACCTTGACCACCCGGAGGCCACGGTCGCGCACACGTTCGGGCCGCTCACGCACGGGCTCTCCAAGGCGATCCACTGGTTCAGCCATCTCGTCTACCGCGCCACCCGCACCCGGAAGGATGCCAACCGCCACGGTGGACACCGGGGCGTGACCCACACGCTGGTGTTCGCCGTGCTGGCTGGCCTCGGCACGATGGGCGTGGTGCAGTGGGGCCACAAGGCGGCGCTGATTCCGCTGCTGTTCTTGTTCTGTGCGTTGGCGGTGCGGGGACTGCTGCACGATTGGACACCGAAAGGGCACGCCCTGGGGGTCACCGCGCTGTCCCTCGGGCTCACCGTGCTCTGTTGGCACTGGATCGAGGCCGGTCCGCCAGAACAGGCCAGGTGGTGTGCCGCGGCGGTGTCGATGGGATGCCTCGCACACTGCCTCGGTGACGCCATCACCGAACAGGGCTGTCCGATTCTCTGGCCGGTCCCGTTCTCCTACCAAACGTGGTATCCGGTCGCGCCGCCGAAGGTGATGAGAATGCGTACCGGTGGCAAGGTCGAACTAGGATTGCTGCTCCCCGTGCTCACCGTTGCCGGCGTGTGGATGTCGGTGGTGTCCCTGCAGCGAACCGGTCTCGCGCCGTGGATTTCTTATGACCTGCTGACGCTGCACCACATTCCGCCCGGCCTGGCCAGCGGGCGGTGAACCTGTCGTGTGCCACTCGGTCAGTAGAATGACGACGTGACCACCGCCAGTGCCGAGTCAGCGAGAGGGCTGGATCACCCGTCGCGCGATGCCATCCGCGTCGAGGCGGTGCTGCAGGCCCTCGCCGATCCGATCCGCCTGCGTATTGTCAGGGAGATCGCTGATCGCGGAGAGCTCGCCTGCGGAGTGCTCGATCTCCCGGTCACCAAGTCGACCTGTACCCATCACTATCGGGTGCTGAGGGAATCCGGTGTGATCCGCCAGCGATGCGTCGGCACGTCACGGCTCAACACGTTGCGCAAGGACGACCTCGATGCGCTGTTCCCCGGACTGCTCGATGGGGTGCTCGCCGCACGACGCGACTAGCGAGGCCGGCCAGTCCTGCCCGGCGCGGCCAGACTGCACACGGACCCGTCGTGGGCGACAATCGACGGTGTTGGAGGGAGTCCGCCGTGGCCAAGTCGACCGTCACTGTAGGACGGGTGTACGACGAACCAGCGGACGACGGTGGGGTGCGCGTTCTGGTGGATCGGATCTGGCCGCGGGGACTGAGTAAGCGGTCCGCACTCCTGGACGACTGGGTCAGGACCGTGGCCCCGTCCACCGAACTGCGCCGGTGGTACGGACATGACCCGGACAGGTTCACGGAGTTCCGGTCCCGCTATCTTCGTGAGTTGGCCGAGCCAGAACGCCGGGACGCCGTGGACAAGCTCCGGGACCGGGCCACGAGAGAGCCGCTGATCCTGCTCACCGCGACCAGAGATGTGGCGCACAGCCACGCTGTTGTCCTCGCTGAGCTGCTCGGCAAGAGAACGTGAGGAGGCCGGGGTGCCATGGACCGGTGCGGCTCACCACAGCATCGCCCGGGACGGCGCGTCCGAGGACACTCCACGCACCAGCTGGACGGGTGCGTAGAGAGTGGTGCCGCACCCAGTGACGTGAGCCCAATAGCGGTCACCGTAGGACCAGTGCCACCACTCAGTGGGATAGTTGATCATGCCGACGGCGCTGAGCGCCGTGACGAGAACTCTTCTGTTTCGACGGGCACGGGCCGGGATGGCGCGTGCCGCGGTGAAACACGTGTTGTCGCTGGCTTCCGGGCTCGCGTTGACGGCGGTCCCCATGTCCAGTTCGACTCCGTCCGACGTGCAGAGAGTCAAATCAACGGTTCCGCCCGTACTGTGGGGCGCGACCTGCGGCGGCGAGACGTACTTGCTCGCCTCGGCGTGCAGCCGGTCGGCCGACCACCGGGGATGGAGCGCGCGGAGTTCGTCCTGGTAGGCCTCAAAGTAGGAGCGTTGCAGATCGAGCGGACGGTATGCCTCGACGATCAGCAGCCGCAGTCCTTCTGGCAGCGCCGACTGGGCGTCAAGCAGCCGTAACAGCACGTGCCGGCGCACCATCGCGAACGCCCCGCTGTCGTCAGCGAGGCGGTCGTCCAGCCGGAGTTCTGGCACCGTGCGTAAGTCGACGAGCCCATCGCCGTTGTCCGCGACGCGGATGTCGGCGATCCGGGGATCAGACAGCAGGATCACGGGTTTCTCCTCGGTTCGCGAGGAGACGGTTCCTGTCCGTGCCTCGCCGTTCACCGAGGTTAGGGATGGTTTGTGCCGACAGCGTGACGGCTCCTCGACAGTTCAGCGCGGCAATGGCCGTAACCCGATCGCGGCAGAAAAGCAGTTGCGTCCAGCCGTAGTGTTGACAGACGTGCGTGCGCTGATCGGCTGTTACCTCCGCATCGCACTCGCCGGGTTTCACCGATACGCCACGTATCGGCAGGCCACTGTCGCCGGAGCGGCCACCAACATCGTGTTCGGACTGATCAGGGTCGGTATCCTCGCCGCTGTCTACACGGCACAGGGTGGCGGTTCCGTCGGCGGCTACGACCTCACCACGACAGTGACCTACGTATGGCTCGGCCAGGGGCTGCTCAGCATCGTGGAGTTCTGGGGAGGGACGGAGCTGACCAATCGGATCAGAACCGGTGCCGTGGTCGTCGACCTGTCCCGGCCGTGGAACCCGCAGGCCGCACTGCTCGCCGAGGACACCGGCAGGGCGGGTTTCGCGGCGTTGGCCCGCCTGGTGCCGCCGGTGCTGTTCGGGATGGTGGTGTTCCCGTTCCGCTGGCCGGACAATCCGTGGGTGCCCGTGCTGTTCCTGGTGAGCGCGCTGCTGGCGATGGTGGTCAGCTTCGGTGCCAGGTTCCTGCTCAGCCTAACCGCGTTCTGGCTGCTCGATTCCCGCGGTGTCCTCGGGGTGTACCAGGTGGTCAGTTCCACCCTTGCCGGCCTGGAGATCCCGCTGGGTTACTTTCCCGGATGGGCAAGGACAGCGTTGTGGTTCACGCCTTTCCCGGCCATGCTGCAGTCTCCGATCGACGTGTTCGTCCAGCACGGATCGGCGGTGGCCTTGCTCGTCCATCAGGTAGTGTGGGCGGTACTGCTGCTGTCTCTCGGCCAGCTGCTGCTGCGTTCCGCGGTGCGCAAAGTGGTGGTCCAGGGTGGCTGACGCGGTGACGAGCTTCGGTACCTATCGACACCTTGTCGCGGCACAGGTTCGTGGCCAGCTCAGCTATCGGTCCTCGTTCGTGCTCAACTGTTTCGGCCAGATGTTGGCTCAATGCACCGACCTCGTCGTGATCCTGGTGCTGTTCAGCAGGGTCGCCAGCCTCGGCGGGTTCGGTGTCCGGGACGTGCTGCTGATCTATTCGCTCGCGGGCCTCTCGTTCGGGCTCGCGGACCTCGTCGTCGGCAGTATCGACCAGCTTCCGACCTTTATCAGAACGGGGGAGTTCGACGTGGTACTGCTCCGCCCGCTGGGAACCCTCGCACAGCTCGCCGCGTCCGACTTCCAACTGCGCAGGCTGGGAAGGGTGATCACCGCGCTAGGCGTCCTCGGCTATGTTCTGTCCACTTCGGACCTCGACTGGACGGTCGCGCGGGTGGCACTGTTGGTGGTCACACCGCTGGCCGGGATGGTGATTTTCAGTTCGATTTTCGTCGCCGCGAGCTCGGTGTGCTTCTGGTTCATCGACTCACGCGAGCTGGCCAACACGGTGACCTACGGTGGCAGCTACTTCACTTCGTATCCGATCACGGTGTTCACGGGATGGCTTCGGACGTTCCTGGCGTACGTGGTGCCGGGTGCGTTCGTCGCCTACTATCCGGCACTCGTCCTCATCGGCAGGGCAGATCCACTCGGCGCCCCGACATGGCTGTGTTCAGTGAGTCCGGTCGTTGCCTTGCTGTCAGCCCTTGGGGCAGCGACGGTGTGGCGGCGCGCGGTCCGCCACTACCGGGGGACCGGGTCATGATCGAGGCAACCGAGCTGAGCCGATCCTTCAGGGTGACAAGGAAATCGGGGCGGCGGCTCAGGCGAATCCGCGAGGAGGTCGTTGCCGTCAGGTCGGTGTCGTTCACCGTGGAGGCAGGTGAGGCGGTCGGCTACATCGGGCCCAACGGGGCCGGCAAGTCGACGACGATCAAGATGCTGACCGGCATCCTGGTGCCCACGTCGGGTCGGGTTCGGGTGTGCGGCCTCGACCCGTCGCGGCAGCGGATCGATCTGGCAAGACGGATCGGCGTTGTGTTCGGCCAACGCAGTCAGCTGTGGTGGGATCTGCCGCTCGCCGAGAGCTTCCAGCTGCTCCGACACATCTACCGGACACCGCCGAGTGACCATGCCGAACGACTGGAGGAGTGCACGGAACTGTTGGGGTTGAAAGGTTTCCTCACTACTCCGGTTCGACAGCTCTCGCTCGGCCAGCGGATGCGTGGTGAGGTGACGGCGGCGCTGCTCCACGCGCCGGAACTGCTCGTGCTCGACGAACCGACCATCGGGCTCGATCTGGAATCCAAGCAGCGACTGCGGGAGTTCCTGGCCGAACTCAATACGCGGCGGCGCACCACGCTGGTACTGACCACTCACGCCCTGGATGACATCGAACGACTGTGCCGCCGAATGCTGGTGATTGACCGTGGCCGGGTGCTTGCCGATGGGCCACTGGAGCGGCTGCGCGTCGAGGTCGGCCTCGAACGGACCTTGGTGGTCGACCTCGAACGGCCGACCGCTCCGCTGCGGGGTCTCGCCGGGGTGGTCGAGGTGCGTACCGAAACCGACGGTCGGCGACAACGGCTCTCGTTCCAGGCAGACCGCACCACGGCCGCGGCGCTGATCACCGCGGTGGCGCGACAGGCGCCGATACATGACGTGTCGGTGGTCGAACCGGAGATCGACGACGTGGTGCGCAGGCTGTACGCGCGCGGCCCGACCACAGCGGAACACCCTGGCCGGTTCGATGCCCCGAATGATGTACTGCGAGCACCGTGAAGGCGCCTTACCCTCGAGGACATGCGAGCCACAGTGGGCGACACACTGCACGTACACAGCCGATCCGTCGGACTGAAAAATCTCCAGGGCGAGATCGTCGAGGTGCGGGGGGCAGACGGTGAGCCGCCGTACATGGTGCGGTTCACCGATGGCCACGAAGGGCTGGTCTACCCGGGGCCGGACTGCCTCATCCAACCACGATCAGCGGACTGACCGCCGGTCGCGCGGGCGGCCGGCCCGCGCGACCCAACGACGGTTTCGCCAGACAGTACGGTCAGATCAGGCCGAGCTGGTGAACCGAGTCACGCTCCTCCGCCAGCTCGCGGACTGACGCGTCTATGCGGCCGCGGGAGAACTCGTCGATCTCGAGCCCCTGAACGATCTCGTACCCGCCGTTCCGGCAGACAACGGGAAACGAGGAGATCAGCCCCTCGGGGACTCCGTAGGAGCCGTCGGACGGGACCGCCATCGAGGTCCAATCGCCTTCCGGTGTTCCGTGCACCCAGTCATGAACGTGGTCGATCGCGGCGTTCGCCGCCGATGCCGCGGACGAGGCCCCGCGGGCCTCGATGATCGCCGCACCCCGCTTGGCCACGGTCGGAATGAACGTCTCGGCGATCCATTCCCGATCGTTGACCGTTTCGGCGGCATTGCGCCCGCCCACCTCGGCATGGAACAGGTCCGGGTACTGGGTGGCCGAGTGGTTGCCCCAGATGGCGAGCTTGCGGATTTCCGACACGGCCACGCCGAGCTTGGTGGCCAACTGTGAGACGGCACGGTTGTGGTCAAGTCTCGTCATAGCGGTGAACCGCTCGGCCGGCACGTCGGGAGCGTGCGCCTTGGCGATCAGTGCGTTGGTGTTGGCCGGATTGCCGACAACGAGGACACGCACGTCGTCGGCCGCGCCGGCATTGATTGCCTCTCCCTGCGGCTTGAAGATGCCGCCGTTGGCCTCGAGCAGGTCACCGCGTTCCATGCCCTTGGTCCTCGGCCGGGCGCCGACTAGCAGTGCCACATTGACGCCGTCGAAGGCCGTCTTCGCGTCATCGGTGATGTCGATGCCGTCCAACAGCGGGAAAGCACAGTCCTGAAGTTCCATGGCGGTACCCTCGGCGGCCTTGATCGCCGCCGGGATCTCCAGCAGTCGCAGCCGCACCGGGGTGTCCTTGCCGAGCAGCTGACCTGATGCGATCCGGAACAGCAGCGCGTAGCCGATTTGGCCGGCGGCACCGGTGACGGTCACATTGACGGAGCGTGCCACAGGGAAGATCCTCCCGATCCGCAGTCTCACTCGCGTCCGCGGGCGCGCCCACCAGCGGGCAGTCGGAGAGCGGACTGTCCGGTCAGCGGTGGCGTTGGGCACCGGGACCGCGCACCGGGCACCCTGCCCGGTCGCCGCAGGCTACCAAGCATCCTTTCGCCGGCGATGCAGGCGGTGAGCAGGGTCTCGCTCAGCGACCGGTATCGAACGGGCCGCCGGGGGTGATCGTCAGCGCGACCGCGAGTATGAGCAGACCCAACACGCCGTACAGGACGACGTCGGTCAGCTTGCCCCGAATCGCGATCAGTCCGACCGGCCGGCTGCCGAGGAACTGCCGCAACGCCGAGGCGAGCAGCAGTGCGACACCGATCAGAGCGGTGCCCTCCCGCCAGTGGTAGGCGAGGATTCGCTCGAACCCGACCGCCACCACCAGCAGCACCAGCGCGAACGGCAGGTGGTTGGTTGACAGCCGTCGTCGACGCGGCTCGCTCACAGACGGCACACCACCCTTCATGGCCGATCCGCGACTGAGCGCTCGGCCGCCTCGACGACGTTGGTCAGCAGCATCGCCCTCGTCATGGGGCCGACCCCGCCGGGCATCGGGGCGATGTGGCCGGCAACCTCCCTGACCTCCGGGTGCACATCGCCGCGCAGGCCGTCCTCGGTGCGGGTGATGCCGACGTCCAGCACGGCGGCGCCCGGCCGGACCATGTCCGCGGTGATCAGGTTGGCCTTGCCGGCCGCGGCGACGACGATGTCCGCCCTGCGGACCTCGGCGGGCAGGTCGACGGTGGCCGTGTGGCACAGGGTGACCGTGGCGTTCTCGCTGCGTCGGGTGAGCAGCAGGCCGAGTGGCCGACCCACGGTCACCCCCCGGCCGATGACGGTGACCCGGGCGCCGGCCAGCGGGACGTCGTAACGCCGCAGCAGCGCCACGATGCCGTTCGGCGTGCAGGGCAGCGGTCCGGGTTCGCCGAGAACCAGCTTGCCGAGACTGACCGGATGCAGACCGTCGGCGTCCTTGGCCGGATCGATCCGTTCCAGCAGCGCACCGGTGTCCAGGTGGGCCGGCACGGGCAACTGCACGATGTAGCCGGTGCAGGCCGGGTCCGCGTTCAGCTCGTCGAGCACGCCTTCCAACTTGGTCTGCGAGATGCCGGCCGGCATCTCGCGTCGGATCGAGGTGATGCCGACCTTGGCACAGTCCGCGTGCTTGCCCCGCACGTACGCGTGTGAGCCGGGGTCGTCGCCGACCAGCACCGTGGCCAGTCCGGGGACCACGCCGCGTTCGGCGAGCGCGGCGGCCCGCGTGCGCAGGTCGTCGAAGATCGCGTCCCGGGTGGCCTTGCCGTCGAGGAGGATGGCGGTCACAGCCGGCATCCTCTCAGAGTTGGCACCCGGCACCCCGCACGGGCTCATCACCAGCACCAGGGCGGCCAGCACCAGGGCGGGCTGCCACGAGGAGGGCCGCGAGGATCAGCGTGGTGCCAAGCACGGTGGTGCCGCCAACCGCGTGGCCGGCCGTGGGCAACATCAGGTCGAGGAGCAGGGCGGCCAGCAGCTGTCCGGCCACCGAGGCGAGGCCGACCAGCAGCACGCCGACCATGTGCACCGCGACGGTCACCGTGGTGACCACCACGATCCCGATCGGGCCGCCGGTGTAGAGCCACCATTGCGGCGTGGGAGCGACGGTCGGCCGACCGAGACCGGTCTGTGCGGCGTACACCAGAGCCAGCGCGGCCGTCCCGGTGGCGAAGTTGACCAGCGTGGCCACGTACGCGCTGCCGGCCGCGCCGCCGACCCGACCGTTCACCGCCTGCTGCCACGCGGTGCCCATGCCGGCAAGGGCTGGCAGCACGGCCGGGCCCAAGCCGACCCCCTGGCCTAGCTGCCCCCACATCGCGGCGAGCACCGCGGCCATCGCGAGCGTGGCACCGAGCAGCCGCCAGGGGGTCAGCGGCCGGACACCGGCCGGACCGACCCCGAACCGGTCGACGACAAGGCTGCTGACAACCTGACTGGCCACCACCGCCACCGTGAAGATCGCGATGCCCAGTGCTGTGACGGTCAATCCCTGGGTGGTCACGAGAAATGCTCCGCACATCCCGCCGAGACAGTGCCACCAACGCAGCCGTCGGCCGTCGCCGGCGGAAGGGGCGGCGGTCCGGACCGTCCGCCACAGCATGCCCAGCGCCTGCCGGTGAACGGGAAACACAGTGGCGGCACACAGCAGCAGGAAGCCGGATGCGGTGGAGACCAGGGCGGCCGCGACGCCGTCGTGCAGCCGGTCCCCGAGCTGACCGTTGATCCGCCCCTGCACCGCGAGTGCGGCGCCGCCGAACGCCGACACCACGAGCCCGGTGGTTTCACGGCGGGTGAGCACCACAGGCACGACGACGAGCGTGACACGGCGGACGGCCGCAGGCAGCCCACTGTGACCAGATCGACCGTTGAGGCAACCCCGACGGCGCCACGGGAGTCATGGACCAGTGAGACCGCAAGGTCGAACCGGAGGTGCCGATGAGAAAGACGTTGGTCATGCTTGCCGTTCTGGCGGCTGGTACCGGGATCGTCACGGCGCCGACCGCTGCCGCCGCAACGGGCTCCGCCGCGGCGGCGACCGCGGTGCTGATCACCGGTGACCAGGTCGTCACCGCACCCGGTGGGAACGCGACGGTGGTGCCGGCCGTACAGAAGGGGATCGGCCGGGAACTGGTCCACCTTGGCCTCGCCGGCAGGTCCTACGAGTTACCGGTGGTCGCCCTGCCCTACCTTGGGCGCGGCCTGGATCTCAGCCTGTTCGACGTGGGCGCGCTGTCCCGCGCCGAACAGGGCGGCAGACTGCCCGTCACCATCGACTGGCACGGTCAGCACACGGCGGTCCCGGGCGTCGCGATGACCGGCCCGGACACCGGGTACCTGACGGCCGATTCCGCCAAGAAGTTCGGTGCCGCCCTTGTCAGTCGGTACCTGTCCGACCGATCCCATGGCGGTACCCCCTCGTACGGTCCGCAGGACGCCGCGATCAGGCTCGCCGGCACACCGACAAGCCCTCCACGCCGGCCGGCCTATCCGATGCACACCCTGACCGTGAACGCCAACGACCCCACCGGCAGGTCCGACGACGGCGACACGGTGTTCGCCTATAACATCGACGACGGCACCCGGTTCGGCGACCCGAACGAGTCGGCGGCCCAGCTGTCCGGCGGCGCCGCGAAGTTCAGTGTTCCCGAGGGGAACTACAGCGTGCTCGCGCTGTTCGCCAGCACCGACGCCGAGGGCGACGTGACCGGCGTTCGGATCGTGAGCCAGCCGCAGATCGCCGTCACCGCGGACACCGCAACCCGACTGGACGCCGACCGGGCCACCAGCCAGGTCACCTGGGTGACGCCGAGGCCGGCGCTGCTGGACGACGGCGGCTTCTTCTTTCGCCGCGCGGACGTGGCGGGCCGTGGCTTCTCGCTGGATATCGCCAACGGTCCCGGGGTGCCGGTGTGGGTGGCGCCAACCAATGAACCAGTGTCCATCGGTGAACTGCAGACCTACCCGTACGACCGGCTGATCTCACCGCCGGCCCCTGGCAAGCCCTACGAGTACCAGCTGCAAAAGGCGACCACCGGAGTCATCCCCGAGCAGCGGTACGTCGTCAGTGCCGCCGATCTCGTCACCGTCAACGCGAATTACTACTCCGAGGTCAACTCCGTCGGCTACCGACAGCGGGCCGGCATGTACGCCTTCGAGAGGGAGGGCAACGTCCGGTCGGGTCACCCGCTCGACCTGCCCCGTACGCAGACCGAGTACCTGCTCGGTGATCCGGACGTGCTCTGGTACGGCGGAACCGCCAAGTACTACGAGGAGATGCCGGGGTTCACCGCATGGTACGGGGCGCAGTACGACACGGCACGGACCTATCGTGCCGGCGAGACTGTCGGCGAGGGCTGGAACAAGTTCCCGCTGCATCCCGCCGGCGCGGCCAGCCTGCTCAATCCGTCCAGCACCCGGTGGATCACCGTCCCGCCTGTGGTCAGGGCCGGCGATGAGGTGTCGATCACCCTGGTGCCGTTCAGCGACAACCAACCCGGCCACACCGGCATGGGCTACTACGGCGAGAAGCGTGACACCTTCACCGGGGCGTACGAGATCGACCAGAACGGCGCCACGGTGGCCGCTGGAGATCCGACCGCGTCCGGCCACGGCGCAAGGGAGTTCACCACCAAGGTGACGCTGACTCCGGACAGGGCCACGGCCAGGCTGGTGCTGGACGCCACCCGCACCGGACCGATGTACACCCAGTCGACCCGGTCGCACACCGAGTGGACCTGGACGTCCACCCACCAGCAGGGCTCGACGCTGCCCGATGCGTTCGTCTGTGCGCCGCGCCGCCCCGGTGTGCCGCCGGACCGGAGCTGTGCCGTTGAACCGCTGCTGACGCTGGGATACGACGTGCAGGGCATGTCCTTCGCGGGTGGGGTCGGCAATGGCGCACAGGGAGTCGATGTCACCGTGGGGCACCTGCAGCAGTCGACGGCGAGCCCGATCACCGGGGCGAGCCTGCGGTACTCGACCGATGACGGTAAGACCTGGCTGGACGCCACGACCACGAGTACCGGTGACGGCACCTTCCACGCCGCCTTCGACGCCAGCGCACCCGACTACCACGGTGCGTACCTGTCGTTGCGCACCACTGCGACCGACTCGGCGGGTAGCCGGATCGACGAAACCCTTGTGGACGCCTACCGGTTGGGAGGAGAACAGTGATCCAGAAGATCGGTGTCGTCCTGCTCGCCACGGTGGCCATGGTCATGATGGCGAACAGTCCCGCGAGCGCGGCTTCACGCGCGGCCTGCGCTGTGGCGCCAGCGTGATTCGCCAGGTGTCTGACGCTGTACACCCCGAACGGCCCGCGGACCGACGGTCCGGCCGGTCTCGGCGCGACCGACCTCGTGTCCGCGTATCACCTGCCGAAGGACCGGCCGTCCTCGACGGTGGTCGGGATCTCGATCGCCTACGACGCACCCAATCTGGAG
This sequence comes from Kutzneria sp., assembly GCA_019239965.1. Classification (GTDB taxonomy): domain Bacteria; phylum Actinomycetota; class Actinomycetes; order Mycobacteriales; family Pseudonocardiaceae; genus Kutzneria. The sequence goes on from JAFAZC010000015.1 coordinate 33,210, forward strand.
CGCGACCTGAACGTCTACCGGCAGCAGTTCGGTCTGCCGCCGTGCACCACCGCCAACGGATGTTTCCGCAAGGTCAACCAGTCCGGCGCGGCCGCACCGCTGCCGGTGGCCGACGCCAGCTGGGCGATCGAGTCCACCCTGGACGTCTCGATGGTGTCCGCGGCCTGCCCGAGCTGTGAGATCGTCGTCGTGGAGGGCGACAGCCCCGGCTTCGCCGACCTCGCGGCGACCGAGGACACCGCGGTCCGGCTCGGCGCGCGGGTGGTGTCCAACAGTTACGGTGCCCGGGAGGGCGGCGCGCCGTTGGCGTACGCCGCTCACTACTCCCACCCGGGCACCACGATCGTGGCATCGTCCGGCGACGACGGCTTCGCCGCGGCCCTGTATCCAGCAGTACTCTCCTCAGTCACGGCGGTCGGCGGCACCACGCTGACCAAAACGGCCACCGGATGGTCGCAGCGGGCGTGGAGCCGCGGCGGAAGCGGTTGTTCGGCCTATGTCGCCAAGCCGTCGTGGCAACACGACCAGAACTGCTCCATGCGGGTGACCGCCGACGTGTCGGCGGCCGCTGACAACATCGCGATCTACAACACCGACGAGGGCGGCTGGCTGACCGTCGCGGGCACCAGTGCTTCAGCCCCGTTCATCGCCGGTGTCTACGGCCTTGCCGGTGACGCCGCGACGGCGGCACCCGGTGATCTCTATCGGCATGCCGATTCGCTTGCTGACGTGACGTCGGGCAGCAATGACGTTGCTGGCCACGGTGCCAAGTGCGGCGGTGACTATCTGTGCGTGGCCGGTGTCGGATACGACGCCCCCACCGGTCTCGGCACACCGGACGGCATCGGCGCGTTCTGACCGACAGCACCCTCGAGGGGCCCGCCGACGAACGCTGTCGGCGGGCCCCTCGCCGTGTTGGACATGCCGGCCCGCACCCACCCAGCCGCTGGTACACGTCGACTTTCCTTGATCAGCAACCGTGTCCGGCCAGATGCTCCGGCGGGTGCCTCGACGACCACGTGGCGAACAGGCGCCCTCTCGTCTAGTACGGTGGGAGAACCCGACAACGAGCGAGGTGACGGGCACGACCGTGCAACATGCCGCACTGCCCTGACCAGCTCGAGCTCGACGGGACCGGCAGCTTCATGCGGGCAACCTCAACGATCGTGCCCCATTGAATGCCGAGACGGACCATCATCGATGCTGGAGACCGACGAGCGGCCGCACCGGGGTCAGACCTGGAGCGGAACGGGAACAGAACGCGAGAGGATGTCCGTGTGTCACAGCCGACCCCGTTGAACCCCGTTGAGCAGGACGCGCTGGTCAAGCAGATCGGATTGGCCCTGATGAAGGCCGCTCCACAGGACTGGGAGCAGGTACGGGCCTCGTATCGGGCAGCCGGCCGTCACGTGGAACTGTCCGCGGAGACGACCGCACAGGACGGCGCGTCAAGGACCTGGACGGCACCCCAGGAGATCGCGTCCCTGTTCACCCGACTGCGCGCCGGTATGTACCGGGAGGGCAGGGGGACCTGGTTCAACGCCAAGTACCAGCTCGACCGGCCCTCGAGCTACAACCTGGACTTCGACCGGGACGAGCCGCAGTGGCAGAACCCGCCACCGCCGCAGGCTTACTCCGACGAGATGAGGTTCTTCCCCAGGACCGAGGAGAACGTGCCGGAGTGGTTGGCGCGACGCCTGCAGATGCCCGCCCGCCCGCCCGCGCCGCCGGTCGGCCAAGCCCCGGGCGTCGGTCCTGTCGCCGGTGTGGGGGGCCTCGGGCCCCGGTTCCGCACCGCACGCATCTTTGACGGTCCCGGGCCGGACGGCCGACCGATGGTCAACCGGCCGCCGCTGGAACCCGATGAGGTCGACCAGCTCCTGGACTACCTGGAGTCGGCGCCTGTCGCGCTGACCACACAGGCCATGGACAGCGACCGGCTGGCCACCGAGAACCCCGAGGCCATCCCGATCTCCTTCCACACCGACGGGACCTGGATCTGGCCCGTCGCCGTGCACTTCTACCTGGCGAGGTACGGCGTGCCGCCGGAGACCGAACTGGTACAGCACATCAGGGCCGTCGGGTTCTCCACTCCCCATGTCGACGAGCCGACCATGGCGGCTGCCGCCTCCGTTGTCGGCTCGATGGTGCAGAGCAGGCCGGCACCACCACCTCCGCCACCGACAGTGGTGGTGCAGCCGGTGGTGCCACCACTGCCCGAGCCCCTGGAGGTCGAGCGGCCCGAACCCGTTGTCTTCGACGAGGAGCCGTTCGCGCAGCACCCTGAACAGCTGGCGGAGTCCGAGCCGCCACACGGCGTCGAGTCGTCCCTCGAGATGCCTGTGCTCGTCGCCGAGCCCATGGTCGCCGACCCCGTGGACAGCGTCGTCATCGACTCACTGCAGCACGTTCTCGGGGAACTGGGCATACCTGCCTCGGCATACCGGATCGGTCAGCCCGCGCCGAACACGTGGTACCTGGAACCGGTTGAGAACGGCTGGCAGGTCGGCTGGTACGAGCACGGTTTCAGCACGCCGATGCTGTTCGACGACGAGAACGACGCGGCCGCGTTCCTACTCGGCAAGCTGCTGCTGGACAACCGATTCGCCGACCAGGGCGAGCACATGCACGAGCCGAGCGTTGCCATGCATCCCGACCCGGAGCCGCCGATGCCGGCCGCCGAACCGGTGTCCATGCCGCCGGCGTCGATGCCCCCTGTCGCGGCCCCGATAGCCGACATTCTCGGCGGTGACCCGGGCGCACGGGGTCACCAGCCGGTCGCGCCACCCCGCGCAGCACCGGCGCCTGCCGTTCAGTCGCCGCCAGCGGCCCAGCAGGCACCGCGGACCGACAGCTGGCCGATCCAGCCGCTGCGGGGCGAACCCCCGTTGACGCTGTTCCGCGGCAAGCGGATGGTGGAGCTCTCACCCGGCATGGAACTCGACCGGTTCGGGCAGCCCGACGGCAATCTGACCTATGCGGGTGGCACGCCGTTCCCGCTGCGTTCACTCGTGCCTGAGTGGATCAATCGGCCTTACCACGTGTACCAGTTGCAGCAACCTCTCCAGGCGCTCGCGGGGATGGCCGTGCCTTGGTTCGGTCAGCCTGGCGGTGGCACCGCCTACGTGCTGCCCAAGTCGATCGACGAGCTGATCAGCGATGGCACGCTCGTGGAGATCCGACACGGCGCCGCGCCGCCGGCCGGCTGAGCCATGGGACCGGCCCTCTCGCACCTGGGCGGGCCGGCCTCAGGTCATCAGCTTCGCGTAGCCCGGCTTGATCACGTCGTTGATCACGGTAAGCCGTTCGTCGAAGCCGATGAAGGCCGATTTCATGGCGTTTACGGTGAACCACCGTAGATCGGCCCAGTCGTAGCCGAAGGCCTCGACGAGCGCGGCGAACTCGCTCGTCATGCTGCATCCGCTCATCAGCCGGTTGTCGGTGTTCACGGTGACCCGGAAACGCAGCTTGGCTAGCAGGCCGATCGGATGTTCCGCGATGGACGCCGCCGCACCCGTCTGCACGTTGGACGACGGACACATCTCAAGAGGGATTCGGCGGTCTCGCACGAACCCGGCGAGCCTACCGAGCTGGACCGTCGAGTCCCGGCCGGGCTCGATGGTGTCGCCCTTGATGTCGTCGATGATCCGAACACCGTGTCCGAGCCGTTCGGCGCCGCAGTGTTGGATGGCCTCCCAGATCGACGGCAGTCCGAACGCCTCACCGGCGTGGATGGTGAAGTGCGCGTTCTGCTCCCGCAGATACTCGAAGGTGTCCCTGCCCCTGGTGGGGGGAAACCCGGCCTCGGGGCCGGCGATGTCGAAGCCGACGACTCCGGCGTCGCGGTAGCGCACCGCGAGTTCGGCGATGCGCAGCCAGCCCTCGTTCTGCCGCATCGCGCACAGCAGCGTGCCGATCCTGATCTGGTTTCCCGACTGGGCCGCCTTGTGCTCGCCGATTCGGAAACCCTCCTGGACGGCTTCGACAACCTGGTCGAGGCGCAGGCCGCTCTCGGAGAACAGTTCCGGCGCGTAGCGGACTTCCGCGTAGACCACGCCGTCGGCGGCGAGATCTTCCGCCGCCTCCGCGGCGACCCTGATCAATGCCTCTTCCGACTGTATCACGCCGCAGGTGTGGGCAAAGGTCTCCAGATAGCGCACAAGTGATCCGGAGTTGGCCGCGGTCAGGAACCAGGAGCCGAGCGCGGCGGGGTCCGTGCTCGGCAGATCGCGGTAGCCACTGGCGTCGGCCAGTTCGATCACCGTGCGCGGCCGTAGACCGCCGTCGAGGTGGTCGTGGAGCAATACCTTGGGAGCGCTACGGATTGCCTCGGGGGTCAGCGGCGTCGACATTGCGACACGATACCGCTGATGGTGGACGTTCCTCGCACACGCGATCTAGGCTCGGTATGATCATCAGGGGATTGGCGGCCACAATAAAGATCACCCGCCCGTGTGGAGGGCCCCCTATTTAGACGGTATTTAATCGACGGTTAGCGACTGAATCGCGGAAATTCATCACTCGAACGGGGATGGTCGAGAGCGTTCGGCGCGAGGGTAAAGATCATTTAGAGATACCGCGGGCCGGTCACTCCCCCGAACGGGCTAGCAGAGGGCTGCCCGTGGAGGCGTTTCGCGGGGGCGGCTCATGTCGCGGTGAGTAGCTGGTTAGGCTCGCTCCGTCTCCCATCCCCATGGACGAAGGCCCCGCTGTGAACGAGAACAATCACTCCACAATGTCCTTCGATCGGATGCGCACCATGCTGACGCGCGCCGCCGAGATCCGTGAGAGCGAGCAGCAGCAGATCTTCGACGCGCTGGACGAGATCCACGCCAGGATGTCCCCGCTGGAGTCACTGGGTTCCGTCCGCAAGCGGCTGACCGAGCTCCCGGACCGCACTGAGGTCAGTGTCCTCGCCGAACGGCTCGACGAGGCGCTCGCCAAGCTGGAGGCCCAAGACGGCGCGATCGCCGGTCTCGGGCGTGCCGTCGAGGGGCTGGTCGACAAGCTGGCCAAGCCCTTCGCGCAGCTTGACGGACGCCTCGACGGTGTCGGCGGACGCTTCGAGGGCGTCGCGGGCCGCATGGACGGCCTCGAGGACAAGTTGTCGCACATCCACAAGCGACTCGACGACGTCGATGTGCACCTCGATCGTCAGGACGGCAAGGCCGACCAGTTGCCGAACGCGCTGCACGGTCCGCTCCGCGAGCGTCTCGAGGCGCTGGAAACGGCTCTTCGTAGCCGCATCGACGAGGTGGACGAGGGCGTGCACGAGCACCTGGACGGCACCAAGGAAGCGCTGCAGCGTGCGGTCGCCGAGACCGGCGACGGCATGCGGGCGACCATGGGTGACGTCCGCACCACTCTCGACGGCAAGATCGCTGAGGTCAACACCACGATTCACGACAAGCTCGACGATCTTCTGGTCCGGCCGGCCGTCGATCCGACCGACCGCCTCGAATCGCTTGCCCGCCGTCTCGAGCAGGTCGCTTCGCGCCTGAACGACGTCGGGGGCCGGGTCGACGCCGTCGAGGAAAGCGTGCACTCGCGTATCGGTGATCTGGCCGGCACCGTCAGTGAGGGCATCGAAGGTGTGCACGGCGCGCTCGCCGAGCGGCCCGACGACGACAAGCTGGTCTCGTTGGTGCGCGGCGCCAACGAGGAGTCCGAGCGTCGCAACGCCACGCAGCTCGACGAGGCCATGGCCACCTTCGCCGAGCTCATCCTCGGCGGCGGTCAGTCGACGCCGCCCCCTCCGCCGCCGACCGCGCTGCCGCGTCCCCAGCGGCGGGCTCGCGGTCCGAAGAACACGATCGTCAAGTCCTCGGACAAGGCGGTGGACATCTCCGACATCGACCTGGCGGCCGAGGGCGCCTGAGCCCACCGCCGTCGGGGCGTCCGTCTGGGTCACCAGGTCGGCCGCCCCGACGGGGGCTCACCGGTTCGCCGATGCCCGGACGAAAGCGGCCAGGTCGGCGGACTGCTGGACCCGGCTGGGCTCGTGCACGTACATCATGTGGCCGGCCGGGTAGTAGACGAGTTCGATGTTGGCGCGCAGTTCTTCGGGAATCGCCAAGTGCGCCACCACGTGCTCGGCGGAGGCGAACGGCGTCGCGCCGTCGTAATAGCCCATCGCCACGTGGACCTTCAGGTGGGCATTGGTTCGCATCGCGGCGGCGAGTTTGTCGGCGACGGTCACGTGAGAGTTCTCGAATTCCTTGTACGACCAGGGACGGACCCGATCCGTGAGCAACTCGTACGGCAGATCGCAGGCGTACCCCAGTTCGGCCCGCACGTAGTGGTTGAGCGCGGCCGAGTACGGTCCGTTGATGGCCGCCATGGACGGGTCGTCGCTCATGCGTTCGCGTCCGTAGTCGCTGTCCCATCCGGTGAACCGGCCGTCCAGCCGGCCGACCGTGCGCCGCCGGCCACGCAGCAGTTCGGTGAAGAACCGCATGTGCTCGATCCGGAGGTCGACCCGGCTGACGTAGTCGGCGGACAGCCCGGTCAACTCGGCAAGGCGTGTCTCGGTGGCCTCCCGCTCTGCCGGAGTCAGCCGGCTGCCGCGGGCCAGTGCCCACGGATAGTCCCTACCGGCGAACTCCGCAGCCTCGGCGATGACGTCGGTGAGAGGTCGCTCGCCATGCGCGCCGTGGTAATTCGCGATCGCGGCGTATGTCGGCAGGAAGAGCACATAGGGCAGGTCGTTGCCGACGCTGAAGTCGAGCGCACCGAAGTCAAGCGCGGTGGAGATCAACATGAGCCCGTTGAGGTACATACCGTACGTGGACTGCAGGCGTTCGGCGACTCCGGCGGCGCGCAGTGTGCCGTAGGACTCGCCGGCGATGAACTTCGGCGACATCCACCGACCGTTGCGCGAGGTCCACAGCCGAATCATCTCGGTGACAGACTCGATGTCGGACTGGAACCCGTGGTAGTCCCCGGGTTTGCCACCCGTGACCGTTCTCGAGTAGCCGGTCGACACCGGATCGATGAACACCAGATCACTGTGGGCGAGCAGGGTTTCGGTGTTGTCAACCAGTTCGTAGGGCGGTGCGGCGAGGGCGCCGACGTCACCACTGACGACCCGGCGTGGTCCGAGAAGCCCCAGGTGCAGCCAGATGCTCGATGAACCGGGGCCGCCGTTGAACGCGAAGGTCACCGGCCGATCGGCCGCCTCCGCACCGTCGAGGGTGTACGAGGTCAGGAACAGTTCCGCCTTGGCCTTGTTGCCGTCGAACGTGCCATCGGTGAACACCTCCTGGCGAAGCACGATCCGACCAGTGGTCGCGGTGTAGTTCAGCGAGCGGTCACCGATCGTCAGCGAATGCCCGCTGGTGACCAGATCGTCGACCGGCTCGACGGAGTCGTCGGTGGGTGTCGGGGTCGCCGGTTCCTCATTGGCTGCCATCACTGCACCCTAGATCACCGACAACAGCCCGAAATGTGATCGCCGCCCTGGGCGTCGCGGGTCACAATGATCTGCCCGTGAGCGGCGCCGGGCGGCACTTGGTGCGACGATCAGGCCATGGCGACGGAGAGATCGGAACGGACGCGGACGCAGCCGACGAGGATTCTCATTGCCGGCGGTGGTTATGTCGGTCTGTACACCGCGCTTGGGTTGCAGCGGAAACTGCGGGGCGGTGAGGCCTCGGTGACGGTGGTCGACCCGCAGCCGCACATGACGTACCAGCCGTTTCTGCCTGAGGCGGCTGCCGGTTCCATCGAACCGAGGCACGTGGTGGTCCCACTGCGCAAGGTCCTCAAGCGCTGCCACGTGCTGACCGGCCGAATCCGCGGCATTGAGCACGACACCAAGGTGGCCATGGTCGAAACCCCGCACGGCCATACCGAGCGGGTCGAGTACGACGTTCTGGTTATCGCCCTCGGTTCGGTCGCCAGAACGCTGCCCATTCCCGGTCTCGCCGAGCGGGGCATCGCCTTCAAGACCATTGGTGAGGCCATCTATCTACGTAACCACGTGCTATCCATGCTCGATCTCGCGTCGACGACGACAGACGTCGACCTGCGCCGTCGGCTGCTGACCTTCGTCGTGGTCGGCGGCGGCTACGCGGGCATCGAGGCGTTGGCGGAGTTGGAGGACATGGCCCGCTACGCGTCGCGTTTCTACGAGGGCATCGATTCCGACGACATGCGTTGGGTCCTTGTCGAGGCGATGGGCCGGATCATGCCCGAGGTGCGGCCGAGTCTCGGGGTGTACACCGTCCGGCAACTGACCGAACGTGATATCCAGGTCTACCTGGACACCAGGGTCAAGAGTGTGGAACACGGCCACGTCGTGCTCGACGACGGCACCGTGTTCGACGCCGACACGGTCATCTGGACCGCGGGGGTCAAGGCCAATCCGGCGTTGGCGGCGACCGATCTTCCGCTTGATGACCGCGGAAGGGTTCGGTGCACGGCCGCACTGCAGATCCGGGGCGTCCGCGACGCCTGGGCCGCGGGAGACAACGCGGCGGTGCCCGACCTGTCCCGCACGGCGGAGGATCCATCGGCGACCTGTAGCCCCTCGGCGCAGCACGCGGTCCGTCAGGCGAAGCGGCTGTCCGACAACATCGTGCGGGTGCTGCGGGGAAACCAGCCACGCCCGTACCGCCATCCCTATGCCGGCTCGGTCGCCAGCCTCGGGCTCTACAAAGGGGTGGCTGACGTATACGGCCTCAAGATCAAGGGGGTGGTGGCATGGGTGCTGCACCGTGCGTACCACGTCAGCCGGATGCCGACGCTGAACCGAAAGGTACGGGTGGCCTTCGACTGGCTCGGCGCCCTGATCCTGGGACGTGAGGTGGTCGCTCTCGGTCAGGTCAACGACCCGAAGGCCGACTTCGTCCGGGTTGCCCACGGCGGGTCTCCCTCGTCGGAATGACGGTGGTCGACCTTGATCCTCCAAATGGACTATGATCTCTGGTAGTTACTTGACATTGTGTTAGCTGGGTCCGGAAACTACCTCCGGTGGATCGCCTGAACGTGTGATGCTCCGCTGGAAACGAGGTGACCACGATGTCGATGCAGGAACTGGCGGCCCAGGTCCGCAGCGGCCAGATAGAGGACGAGGCACTCGCCGACTTCGCCGTCGAGTACGCAAGGGCGGAGAGGATTTCCCGCAGCAGGAAAGACGACTGACGATGATCGGCGCCGGGTCGGGCCGCCGCGACGACCTGCCCCTGCTGCTCGGCAACCGCCAGAGCGCTCCCGCGATTCCCCCTCCCTCGACGCCGGTGGCCAGCGGTCGGCCGACACCGCTGCTGCTGCAGGGTCAGGACTACGTCTTCCACGCTCCCTCTGGATGCCTCGACTTCCAGGAGCGGATCCACCGGCTCGGCATGGTCATCGACACCGATGATGATCCGAACCCATGTGTCCTCGTGCTCGCGCGCTCGGCCGACATGGAAATGAACGAACTCTCCATCGCATTGGCCGAGCAGGGCATCCGGATGATGCGGATTGACGCCGACCGCTGCCTCGATCTGGCACTGACGATCTACACCGACGCCCCACTGGTCGAGCTGGACCGGCGGTTGCTGCGTCCCCTGTTGGTGTGGCGCAGACACTTCGAGCTGTCCTGCATGCCGGTGGACCCGAGGACCATCACCGGTGCCTACGCGCTCGACCAGTGGCGGACGGTCTCGGATTGGCTGTCTGAACGCCCGGACTGGGCGTATGTCAACCCGGCGAGGACGACGGGCCATCTCAACCGGCTCACCCAGCTGTCCTCGGCCGCGGCCTTCGGTCTGGCGACACCGCGTACCGCCGTGACGACCCAGCCCGGCCGTAGTCGCCCCGGTGGCGGGGCCTGCATCGTCAAGACGGCGGGGCGTCATCTCCTGGAACCGCGTCCGGGCGTCCAGCACGGGCTGTTTCCGCGTCCGCTGGACACCGCGCGGGCGGGCGACGCGCGTGAGCCCGCGCCGGTGATCGTCCAGCAGTACCTCGCCGCCGAGACCGAGTTGCGGGTCTTCGTCGTCGGCGACGAATTGATCGGCTATCAGGTGGACAAATTCGACCCGGCCCAACTGTGGGTCGATCCCGACGCGGTCGAGGTCACACCGACCGAAGTGCCCACCAAACTCGCTGACAAGCTGCGCGCGCTCGCGCGGCACTGGCATCTGCAGGTGGCGGCGTTCGACCTACTCGTCGCCGGCGGCGAGTACGTCTTCCTCGAAGTGAACGTCAACTGCGACTGGCGTTGGTTCGAACACAGGGCGCAGACCACCGATGTGTCCGACGCGGTGCACCGATGGGTGGCCGCACGTTTCGGGGAGTTGCTCGGTGCTCACCGTGGGCGATGAGTGCTGGCAGTTACGGCGATAGGCCGGAACAACGCTGCGCCGGGTGGGCTAACGGTGCGCTAATTGGTGCCAACTAGCTGCCGAGACACGGCTCGACGGCTTAGGCTCCCCAAGCCCCCGTAGCCCAATCAGGCAGAGGCAGGCCCCTTAAAAGGGTCACAGTGTCGGTTCGAGTCCGATCGGGGGCACCCGCGTCTTCCTGGGGTGGTCAGACCCTGACCTCAGGCGATGCGGCCAGGGTCTGATCTCGCCTCCGCGCCGTGATGGTGGGTGGTGTGTCGCTGGCCAGGCTACGTTGCTGGGCATGGAGCAACGCATCAGCATGGTCACGCTCGGGGTCACCGATCTCGCCCGTGCACGGACGTTCTATGAACGGCTGGGCTGGAAAGGGCAAGAGGCTGAGGAGACCGTGTTCTTCCAGGCTGGCGGGTTGGCCGTAGTGTTGTGGGGCCGAGACAAGCTGGCCGCTGACGTGGGCATCGACGACCGGGGCACTGATGGTTTCTCGGGGCTCACACTGGCGCAGAACGTGCGGTCGCGAAGCCAGGTTGACGCCATTCTGAGTCGTGCGGACGAGGCTGGCGCGACCATCACTCAGCCGGCGAGGGAGACCTTCTACGGGGGCTATGCCGGTTACTTCACTGACCCCGACGGGAACGCGTGGGAGATCGCGTACAACCCCGGCATCGCTCTCGAGGCGGATGGTTCGATCACCCTTCCGGACCTCGGCACCTCATAGGCACCAGCGTGGTCTGGTGAGGCCAAGGTCCGCGCCGACTTTCCGGAAGTACCTCCCTCACACCGCAGCCGGGTTGCCGTCAACTGCCGGCTTCGGCGGGATCGGTTCCGAGCTCCGCGCGGCTCGCGCTCAGGCGACTGTCCCGGCCACGAGCGTCAGCAGGAACCCCGCGACGATGATCGCCACCCGCGCATAGTGCAGCCGGTCCCAGCGTTGTTGCTGTTCGCGCCAGTTAGCGGGATGGTCGTCGGCTGTCCACGTAGCGGCGCGGCTGTTGATCGGCACGAACAGGGTGATCGACATGACGACGCTCACGACGAGTAGGGCCGCGGCCGCCGCGTCTCCGGCCGGCCCGCCCCACGTAACAGCGGCCAGCCAGGCAGTGAGGAGCAAGGACCCCACGTACCAGAACGGCATCACGCGGCCGAGCACCCGGGCGCTATCGGCGCGAGCCTCTAGCGAGGGCCCGGCGGGCAGCCGCAACAGGATCGGGTTGACGAAGACCGCGACGGCGAACTCGACACCAACCATGACGCCGACGACGGTCGCCGTGATGACAGCGAGCGTGGTGAGCATGGCAATCCTTCTAGCAGTACTATATTTCTAGCAATGCTAACCTAAATTGTCGCGAGCCAGAACGCAAGGGGAGGAATCATGGCGGGGGCCGGCAGCCGCGCGCAGCGCGTGGCCGAGCGCAGGCAGCAGATCCTCGACGCAGCCCGGGCCATGGCCGAGGCTGCTGGGTGGACGGCTGTCACGTCGCGACGTCTTGCCGACGCGATCGGATACACGCAGCCCGTGCTCTACGGTCACTTCCCGGGCGGGAAGACCGAGATCATGCGCACGGTGGCGCTCGCAGGCTTCGCGGAACTGGCGGCGGCGACACGGGAGGCCATGGGGGGCAAGACAGGCCCGCGGGCGGTTGCCGCGGTCGCGGATGTGTACCTGGATTTCGCCGCGACGCATCCGTCGCTGTACGAGGCGATGTTCCAGCTGCCGATCGATGCGCGCTTTGCGCAGGACGACGCGGAGACCGAACTGCGTGCCGGCTTCAACGCGCTGGGCGCCGCACTCGGCACTGACGACGACGGAACGGTGACCGAGGTGTTTTGGAGCGCACTACACGGTATGAGCCTGCTGGAACGCGTCGGCCGGATGCGCCACGAGCATCGACCCAACCGGATAGCCGAACTCGCGGCCCGCCTCGCCAACTGACCCCAGGGCCCGTTCCGCGGTCCCGGCCGGCGCCGGTCACCTCGTTGACCCGGCCTACGTCGAGTGCACCGAGGTCATTCCGACCCCGCCGGCGTGCACTCTAGGATGGGCGGCGTGTGGTCCACCGACGAACTGGCCGCCGAGCTGACCGGTCTGCGCGAGGAGCACGGTCGGCTGCTGGCCAGGGGCCTCTCGCTCGATCTGACCCGAGGCAAGCCCGCTCCCGAGCAGCTCGACCTCGCCTCCGACATGTTGGCCCTGCCCGGACGGGGCGACCACCGGTCCGCCGACGGCATCGACTGCCGCAACTACGGCGGCCTCCAGGGGCTCCCCGAGTTGCGTGCGGTGTGGGGTGAGCTGCTCGGCGTGCCCGCCGCGCAGCTCGTCGCGGGCGGGAACTCCAGCCTGTCGCTGATGCACGACTGCGTGGTCAACGCTCTGCTGCGGGGGACGACCGAAGGCCCCCGGTGGGTCGACCAGCCCTCCGTGGCCTTCCTGTGTCCGGTCCCCGGCTACGACCGGCACTTCGCGCTGTGCGAGCAGCTGGGCATCGACATGATCACCGTTCCGATGACCGAGAGCGGACCCGATCTGGACCTCGTGCGCCGGCTGGTGGCGGCCGACCCCCGGATCAAAGGCATGTGGTGCGTGCCGACACACAGCAACCCCACCGGCACGACCTACTCCGTGGACACCGTGCGCGCGCTCGCCACCATGCCGACGGCGGCGCCGGACTTCCGGCTGTTCTGGGACAACGCCTACGCCCTGCACCACCTCGCCGACGACGCCGCGGTCGCCGCCGACGTACTCGGGCCGTGCGCGGAGGCCGGGCACCCCAACCGCCCGCTGGTGTTCGCGTCCACGTCGAAGATCACCATGGCCGGCAGCGGAGTGTGTTTCTTCGGCTCCTCCCCGCCAAACGTGGCCTGGCTGCTCGCCTATCTCGGCAAGCGGACGATCGGCCCGGACAAGCTCAACGAGCTCCGCCACGTCCGATTCCTTCCCGACGCCCAAAGCGTTCGCGCACACATGCGCAGACACCGGGACATCGTCAAGCCCAAGTTCGACCTCGTTCTCGACATACTGGCGGAAACCCTTGGTGGGACCGGCATCGCCACCTGGACCGAACCTGTTGGCGGCTACTTCATCAGCCTCGACGTTCCCGACGGCTGCGCGAACCGGGTCGTCGAACTGGCCAAGCAGGCGGGGATCGCGCTGACCCCTGCCGGCGCGACCTTCCCCTACGGCCGCGATCCCCGTGACCGCAACATCCGGATCGCCCCGACCTTCCCGTCCATCGACGAGGTCGAGGCGGCGACTCGCGGGCTCGCGCTGTGCGTGCGACTCGCGGCGGCGGAGAAGGCCGCCACCGCCGAACCGCTCGCCGGCTGAGGGCAATGGTGGCGTCGCTCAGATGCGGCGCGCGGTCCGCCAGGCCTTGGAGTAGAAACCGCCGTCGTCGAGCACTGAGGCGCCACCGAGGTCACCGAACGTCGGCCCGTTGGCCCGCTCCCGGCTCGACATGAACCGGTGATGGCCCTCATTGTCGACCCCGAGGTAGATGCCGACGTGGTCGAGCTGGTCCGTGCTGCCCTCCACCTCGAAGAACACGAGGTCACCAGGTTGCAGCAGGTCGTAGTCTGTGGCGCGGGTGTGGGTGTCGGCGATCAGCTGCACGCCGGGGCCGGACTTGGCGATCGCGTACGCCCTGCGTGGCAGACCGGGGCCGGGTGAACTGCCGCCGAGCAGTGAGTAGCCGAGCCGGTACCCGTAGACAAGCCGGACGAAGCCCGAGCAGTCCGTGGCGCCGTAGTGCGCCGGATTGGCCCTGCGCTTCGGCCCGTCCGGGAACGACCACCCAATGCCGAGATAGTCGTCGAAGTCGGACTGCTCGAGCCTGCCGGCGCCGGCCGCGGCTACGGGACCGAACGCCGCGTCGCCCTGGAACCGCACGCCGTTGGCGTCCTTCGCCGGCGGGGCACCGTCCGCGTACTGCATCGCCACGGCGAACACGTCGGGGCTCTGGTCTCCTCGCGCCTCGGCGAACCACTTCGTGAACCAGTCCGCGTTCTCGTCTCCGGCGTGCCAGGGCCGCGGGGCGAGCCGCACCCAGGAGGACGTGTCGATCCACGCCGCAGTGAACTTCGGCTCCCGCAACCTCCGCGGAGGACCGGTGATCACGACCGTGCGTGCCCCATCCGTCATGGTCGCGGCAACGGCACCGGCGTCGTCTCGCGCCACGGTCCTGGCCGGATTGGCCAGCCGTTCGAAGCGCAGTGCGCCCGCCGCCGGCGCCTGGGTCGGTTTCACCGGCGCCGCGCTGACCACAGTGTCACCGTGGGTCCGTATGCCGATGCCGCCGGCGAAGGAGACGACACCGAACGCGGACAGTGCGATGACGCCGATCAGGATGGCGACCCGTGCGATCCTCGGCAATCGCGTGCGCGACATGGACATGATCCCTTCGCCGGTCAGATCGTGGGCACAAGACCGACCAGGACCCCGCTGGCGAGCACGCCATAGCTGGCGATGCTCACCGCGCCAGTGGCGAGCAGGGTCGGCAACGGCGGCTGCCTGACGAGCTGGTAGGCGATCAGTCCTGGCACGACGAACCCCAGTGTCTGATGTGCGAACAGCAGTGGGTAGTCATGCTGGATCAGAAGGAAAAGCGTTGCCTGCAGGAGAACGCCGGTGAGCACCACAGCGGCGAACAGACGCTTGCCGTAGAGGATCACCGCGCGCTGCAGCAGCTTGGTGGCGCCGAAGGTGAGTCCCGTGATCAGCACCACGATGGCGGCCCTGCGGTAGTCCTCGACCAGGGTCAGCGCGAGCCAGCCAGGGGTGATCATGCCACCCGGTGACAGATTCGTGGTCAGGTAGCACACCAGGGAGAAGACGAGGCCGATGGCAAGCCCGAGGGTGGCCACCGAGGGCAGCAGAAGCCCGCCGGTCATGGTGCCGCCTCCGTGGTCACGAGTCGCGCCGGGGTGCTGGACCGGTAGCTGGTCGATTTCCAGGCAGCGGCCGCGTCCTGTCCATGTGGAGGAGGTCACCGCGGGCCGTTTCGCGACGCCGTGGCTGCCGGCGGGCCGCGGCCACGTGCGCCGTTGGCCGGATTTGTGAGGTCGTATGCGGCTTCACCTCAGACAGGGCCGCGTCCACGCGGTCGAGCTTGGCGAATTCCGTGAGCAGCAGCTCGCCCTGACCGTGGATGTTGCCGATCGCGACGAGCGAGGCGTGTTCACCGATGCCGGCGACGATCCCGTCGACCAGGTCCGGTGCGGACCTCCTTCCGCCGAGGTCAACGACCGCGTGCTGCCAGTCCCGCGCGATGGCCGCCCGAACGCTGCGGGTCGGCTCACCGATCAGCACAATCCGGTCGGGTCGAATCCGGTCCATCAGCGCACCCATCTGACCGTTGCGTTCGATCCGGTCCGGCCGACAGTTGATCACGACGTGCAGCGGCCGCAGGATGGCACCCCGGTCCAGTAGCTGTTCGATGTTCATCAGGGTCGACTCAGGGTCATTCGCGGCGAAGACGTTGGCGATCCGCAGCAGCTTGCCGTCGATCTGGCGGCGGTCGACCGTGAGCACGCCGGGATCGGGAGGAGCCGCCCACATCCCGGCGAGCGCGGACCGCCGGTGTACACCGAGCAGTTCGGCGACGGCGAGCGCGATCGCCACGTTCTCCTTGAAGGTGATCCAGGTGAACCCGGACATCTCCTGGTCCGTCACGGAGTCCGGATCCACCGATATCAGCCGGCAGTTCCGCCTGGCCGCTTCTTGGGCGAGGATGGGCAGCCGTTCGCGTTCCGCCGTGACACACACCCCGCCGACCGGCATTGACCTGCTCAGCGAGCGTGCCACATCGTCGAGGGTCGGCCCCATCTCGGTGAGATGGTCCTCGCGAACGTTGCACAGCACCCCGATGGTGGACTGGATCAGCTTGCTCTGGTTGATTTGCTGGAGGTCGGGCATCACCGCCATGCACTCGACGACAAGTGCGTCCGGATGGTAGGCCGATGCCCGACGCACGACACCGACCTGCTCGATCACGTTGGGGATGTCGAACTTGCGGTAGACGGGTTCCTCGCTGCCGTCGGGGTGGATGAACCGCGCCGCCGTGCCGGTGGTCTTGGCGACCGTGACGAGCCCGCCTCCGCGCAGTGCTCCGGCGCACAGCCGGGTGATCGAACTCTTGCCCCGGATACCGTTGATCAGGATCCGGTGCGGAATCCTGTGCAGGTTGGCCAGATGCCGCCGTTGCTCGGTGATTCCACCGGTGAACAGTGCGGCGCACCCCAACACGAAGACGCAGTACAGATATGTCATGCGGGCGCCTGTCGGGTACCGACGCTGGGGGCGTGGCGGGGGAGGGGTCTCCTGGCCGGTTCGACGGGGACCCGGCGGATCAGCTGGGTGACGTCCGTGGCGGCGCCGGGCGGTCGCCGCACGCTGCCCAGCCGTTCCGGCCCCATGGTCAGGGCCTGGCGACAGATCTCAAGGCAGGACGCCACCGTGCCGATCTCGTCGTGGTGCTGGGGATAGAGCACCGCGGCGTGGTCTCCGGCGACGATCCGGTCCGCCGTTGCGGCGACCCTGCGCAGCGGGCGGATCAGGACGAAGTGATGCCAGCCGAACAGCAGTGCCGCCAGCAGGCCGCCGATCATCGCCACGGTGACCGCGTTGTGGCGCAGTTCGTTGTCGGTGAGGGCGAGATCGGCGATCGGCTCCTCCACGACAACGGTCCAGCCGAGCTTGCCGCTCGGGCCTCCCCGCAACGCGGAGGCCACCGCGACCCTGCCTCCGGAGTCCGGTTGCACCTCGGCCGCGGGATCGCCCTTGCCGGCCTTGTCCGCCAACGTCCGCAGGCCGTCGTCGGATAGGTCCTCGAAGGCCACGTAGCCATCGGTCGCGGCTATGGTGCGCCGCTTGGTGTCGAGTAGCCGGACCTTGCCCGGCGCGTGACCGAGCAGGCCCGCGAGGTGATTCAGGTCGAACTCGCCGACCAGTGAGAACCCGCCGGCCAGTGGCGTGTGTGCATAGAGAACGGCCACCCGACCGCTGTCATTCTGCTGTTGGACCCCGGCCTCGGCGGGAGGCCGCTCCTTGCTGCGAAGCGGTGCACGGCCGGCGTTCATCGTCACCTCGCCGGTGTTGTCGACCACGTACACACTGCGGTAACGGGACTGCTCCTTGACAAGCCTGTCGATCGCTGGCCTGAGCGCCGACGGATTCTGACTGTCCGTCGGGGCGAGGGCGGCAACCGCGGCGAGATCGGCCAACCCGTCGTTCATGCTCTTGCGCAATGCCTCGGTGGCGCCGACCGTCTGGTTGCGGATGCTCGTGGTGACCGCGGGAGGCACCTCGACACCGCCGGTTCCCACGGTGAGCAGCACCGCGGCCGACCAGCCGAGAACGGCGGCGGCGGAGAGCGCGGCGATCAGCCCGCAGGACGGGCCGCGTCGGCGGCGGGAGTTGTCGCCCTTGCCGCCCCCGTTGTCGCCGTTGAGCAGTGTGTTCCTGCAGTGCTCCAGCGCAGCCGAGATCCGGTGGATTTCCGCTGGCCGGTGCCGGTGGAGCGTCGCCGTCAGGCGGCCACTCGCGACGGCCAGCGCGTCGGCACGAAGCCGTCGAAGCGGCCGGATGAGTGCGGTACGGATTCCCACGAACCCGAGCAGGGCGACGACCGCGAGTCCGGCCGCCGGGATCAGTCCCTGGCCACCCTCCGTGCCCTGTGCCACCTGGACATGCGTGACGGACACGACCGTCAGCCCGAGTGCGCCGGTGAGCCCGTCCGCACTGACTGGCGCGTATGCGGCGACCACCTGTTCGCGGCCGCCGCCTGTCGTGCGGTTGACCGGATCGCCGAGAATCGTGCCGTTGCCGCCGTGAGCCGCCGCGCTCGCCAGCCCGACCAGTCTGGTGACGTCCTGCTCGTCCTGGGCCGGGCGGGCTCCGCTCGCGTCGACCACCTGGCTGTTCCCCATCGTGAGCAGCAGTGCCTGGCGCAGATCATCGTGTGTGGGCAGCTGGGGAAGGGGCGTGGCGCTGGTGGCCACGAGCAACTGGTCCGAAGGCAGGGCGAGGGCCGCGACCATCCGGGGTTCGCCGTTGGCGGCGACCGTCGCCGCCACCGTCGCGTCCGCCACCGTCTGCGGCACCACCTGCATCGGCACTGGCTCGCCGCGGGTGGCCACAAGACGGCGGGTCGACCCCTCGACGACGGCAGCCCGCGCCACTTGCGGTTGTGGGTCAGCCTGGTGAGCAGCTCGTCGGGCTGGGCGGCCGCGACGGAGGTCGCGGTGCGCAGATCGGCAACGGCCTGGCTGGCCGTCACACCGACGGCTCGGCCAGTATCGGCGGCCAACTGCTGTTGGGACTCGAGGACCGCGTCAGGAACAGTGTCCGGTTTGGGCACGTTCAGCAGGAAGGCACACAGGCCGGCGAGCGCGAGCAACAGCACGATCAGGGTGACCGACGGTGATCCAACCCCGGATGGGAAGCCGCCTTCCGGAAGTTGGTCGGACAGGGCGCGCCCAGGCGGCCTCGGTTCGTCCCGCACGCTCACGCCCACCAGTTCTTTCGACTCGATCGAAGTTCGAGTTCTGGCTCTCCACCAAGGAAGTCCGATGCGGCGATGGTTCCCCAGCGGTGGTGCAAGCCATTGGTTCGACTCCCACCTCGACATTAGACACGAAAGAGTGGAATATCCTCGCACGTTAGGTCAATCTGTGTACGTTCTGTGCACGCACAGGAGGAGAGCTCCCCGCCGATGGCCCGGTCGATGTCCACTCGATACGGTGGCGTGCATGCCTCATACTTGCCACGGGTGAGCGGTTTTCGTGGACTGAGAGCACTGTGGACGGTGACGGCCACCGTGCTCGCCGTCACGTCGGCCGTGGTGTTGGCCGCCTGTGCCGCGGGGCCGGACAACGGCGGGGGCCAGCAGCGCGGGGACCTGGCCGAGACCGTGCGCGAGTTCGCGTCCGGATTGCACGCCGACGCGCGCTACCGTGCGCCGGACACGGCTGAGCGCCAGACCATGACCGAGGGCATTCAGCTACTCGAGCACGGTGACCGGGACAGAGCGGCCGACACGCTGCGGCCGCTGGGGTTTTCGGTGACCGTCGGCACTGATCCGGCGACCGGCAGGAAGTTCGGCCTCGCGGTGAACGAACCGCACAGCGAGCGCGGATGGGGGCTGTACCTTGTCGACCTGTCCAAGCCGATCCGCGTGGTGCTCGAGGTGCCGCATCCCAACTTCGACATGCACACCGAGGAGATCGGCCTGGCGCTGTTTCGCGCGGTACCCGGCGCGATACTCGCCGTTTCAGGGACGCATCGCCTCGTCATGGGTGGGGCCGGCGACGTCGCACACCGGACGGACTCGATGTTCCACGCCGTTGTCACCGCCTTCGCCGAGCATGGCCTGCCCCAGGTGCAGCTGCACGGTTTCGACAACATGAGCCTGCCGAACTCCGATGCCGTTGTGTCGCCCGGTGCCACCGATGCCGCCAGACTGGTGCGAGCCGTGGCGAGCCAGCTGGACAGTGCGGGGCTGCGGGTGTGTCGGGCCTGGCAGTCCGACTGCGGCAAGCTCGAGGGAACGATCAACAAGCAGGGGGAGGCCGCGGCCAGGCTTGGCGCCGTGTTCGTCCACGTCGAGCTGAACGGAAGCGTGCGCGAGGACCGCGGCCGGTGGCCGACGGTGGTGCGGGCGCTCGCCGCGGCCGACCTGACCGGTTAGTGGAGACGACGCGGCACTACTCCTGGTCGCCGAGCCTCGCCTCCTCCAGGTCGAGCGCGCGCTGCAGACTCCTTCGTGTGGTTTCGTCGATGGCGCCGTCCCGGTGCAGCCTCGACAACTCGGTCGACTCGACCGCGAGCAGTTCTCTGCGCAGCCGCCGGTAGATCTGGCGTGCGGACGACGTCCACGGGTGACCGGCGTCGTCCTCGCCGGTGTGGTCGATGCGTACCCGCAGGTCCTGGCGCAGCTGGTCGGTCATCCAGTCCGGTGCCACCTGGAG